>CADBOZ010000056.1 GCA_902796515.1 uncultured bacterium
TGAAATTCTTAGTAAGAAAAGCACCGGAAAACTTCATCAGAACAGTAAATGATGAAATATGTTCGCTTCTTAACAGACACTTTGACAGCTATTTTCCCGAAGCAAACTATTGGGAAGATGCACAGAGTAAATTTTCAATGCCTGTAGAAATTGTTGATAAAGGTAAAAACTACGAACTGAAAGCGGAACTTCCGGGAGTTAAAAAGGAAGACCTTGATATAGATATAGATTCAAATTATGTTATAATTAACGCCAAAAAAACAGAGGAAGAATCCGAAGATAAAGATGGATACAAAAAATCGGAATTCAGATACGGAGAATTTTCAAGAACGGTTTACTTCCCCGAAGAAATAAATGTTGAAAAAACAGATGCCAAACTTGAACACGGAATATTAAAAATTGAAGCACCCAAAAAAGTTACAGCAGGGGAAAATAAGAAAAAATTAGCGGTTAAATAATTGTTCAAGTTATTAAATAAAACCGGTTGGAAATTAATTCAACCGGTTTTTATTATTTAATCATCGGTATCTTTATTTTTAATATCACAATTCAGTGACCATAGAATGGCAGCAAGCCAGCCAAAAAATGTCCATCCCGTAAATAATGTTAAAATTGTAATTGCAAAAATATTATTATGCCTTCTTGCATAAGCAATTACAACCGGCAAAAAATACATAGCCAATCCGAAAAATATACATATTGATATCACAAACAAAATCGCAAAAAGAATTATGTATTCAAATGTCATTGCCGTAACTCCTTCATTTTAAGAGAATAAGTTAATTATAATATACTTTTTTAATTTAATAAATAGCCCGTTTTAACGGTTTTTTAAAAAAACTATAATTCATCCAAATCTCCGATAAGAGGTCGCATCATAGCGCTGAGAGCGGAAGTCGGTTTATGAATTCTTACCGCACACCTTGCATTTGTCGGATTTAAGGCTGTACATGCCGCAACGGTTGTTGTAGCACCCGCACAGGTACTGTATGAATTACATTTTTCACAGGAAAATTCGTTTGCACATTTTTCAAGAATTTTTAAATTTGCATTTTGACAGGCTTTTGACTGATATATGCCATGTCCTCCGTATGCTATGCAATCCGCATCAAAAGGGGTTTTTGATGCCGCAATAAGCTTTCCTACCGTAGCTGCATCAATGTCGCTTTCATTTATTTCGTAATAATAGACGTCATAACTTAAAATCGAATTATCTTTTGTATAATTTTTCGACGAAGAACCGCAATAGGTACTTTTACTAAGAGTGTAAGCATTTCCGTTCGGATCGTAAAAATTATTTGTAGCGCAGTTTGCCGGTTGAACATTTCCCGTAAGCTCTCCGCCCGAATATACTATAAGCGGAAATTGATCTACCCATAGCCTGTTTAGCCCTGAGCTAAAACCGTCAATATCAACCATAATGTTTTTATATACAAATTCAGAATCCGTATAAGGTGTTACGGGGGCGGAGGTTAAGCCCCTTATTTCAATACCGTTTGCAAGAACAAGGTTTGTTGTCGTAGCGGCAGTATTAGATGCACATACGGGAGGAGTTTTAAGCGCAAGGATATCCGCAAATTGCTTACAATAAGTATTTATGCCATTGGTTGTATCTGTAGTATTCTGACGAAAGAGCTCTCCGGCATATGAATATTTTTCGTATCTGTCCAATACGCCTATATTTGCTCTCATTATATTATTAATTGCGGAATACAAATACAATTTGGATTTTTGAACATTCGGTTTAAACGTGACAAGCAAAGACGAAGCAAGTACCGTAACAATTGCTATTGCAACCATCAATTCAACTAATGTCCATCCGTATATTTTTTTCAAAATTAACCTCTTTTCACAAAAATTGTTTAAATCACATCTTTACCTTTGAAATCCAGACTGCACATTCAAACTCATCATAGCATTCTTTATTCCAGTAAAATCCTTTTGCATCGCAATATTCATCGAGCCCCGCCATATCTCCGCCAAAAGCCGTACAATCCGCTCTCAAATACGGAACATCCCTGTTTATTGTCTTTGTTTCGCCCTTTGGCCCTCCTATTTGGAATATATCGTAACCGAAAGGAATTTTTGTGGTCATAAAATCTATTTCTGCACCGTTATTACATATCGGCGCATATTCTATTCCTAACTCCATCATGTCGGTATGACTGCAATTAAGGGGTGCCATAAGCCCGCCCATTCTTTCTGTTGAAAACAACCTTACGGGAACTCTGTCAATTCCGAGCTCATTTTCACCCCTGTCCGCACCGTTTACATCTATCATAATATCTTTTGCAAGCGTTCCTCCGGCTTCAAACGGAGGTTTTTCCATTCCCATAATTTCTATTTTTGTTCCTTTGAACTTAAAATTTGTTTTCATCATCCCGTTATCGTTTTTACAATCGGGACTTTTACCGGAAAACTTTTTGCCGATTAAAAGGCAAAATTCATCAACTTTTTCATCCTTTGATGTGTAAACATAGCCTCGCTCTTTATAGTAAGAAACAAGCTCCTTCTGGATTGTTTTGTATGCATAATTTGCTTTGTTTACAAAATATCGCTGTTTCGGATTATATGTTTTAAAAAACAAATAAATAAGACCTATTAATATAGATCCGCCGATTAAAATCGCAAGAACATTAACCAAAATTTGTACAGGGTCAACTTCGTACACATTTTGCTTCTTTTTTGAATTCGGTTTATTTTTTATATTTTTTTTATTCTTGTTATCAGGTTTTGGAGGCATTCTTCATAGCTCCTAAAATGCTTGTAAGGTTTAAAGTTCAATTTGTCGGCATTCACATCAAGTGCTGTCTTGTTTTCAACCGTAATAATTTTTACATCATTTTCTAAAGATGATAACACGGCGCAAGACCCTAAAGCATCATACGGAACAATTAAATATTCAACATTTTTATATGTTATTGAATTATTAAAATTTTCGTCGGATTTTTTTATAATCTTTGGAGCTATACTTAAACCTTGCATAATACAGGGTAAATAAGTTGAGCTTATCATTTCTGACGAAACTTTTGCGTTTTCAATTTTTTCCGATATATCAACATCGAAAAACGCCGGAGAATGCGCTGACGGAATTAAAAAATTTTTTGTAATTATATGAGATATAACAGCCTCAATCCCACCGACAGGGTCAATTCCCGAACCGTTAGAATAATTCTCGTCTTCGGAATCTTCATTAAAATAACAAACAGCGGCTATTGTATCCGCTCCGTTTTTTATCAATTTTTCCGCACATAAAATCAACTCATCCGGATTATCTAAAGAACCTGAAGATATTCCGTTTTCTATTTCAATATTAACGCCGACAGGCTTTTTAGTGTATTCAATTCCCGAAACATTAATCCCCTGCACCATTTTAAGAGCATTCAGCGTATTTATGTGAACATTTATAATATTTTTTGGAATTGCACAATCAATTATTACACCTACAGAATTTGTTTCATAGGGTTTCAAAGGTTGTATTCCGATATTTCCTCTGAAAAATTCATCAAACAGATACCCTTCAAGATAACTCATATCGCTGTTAATGGCGCTTAATATCCCGCCGTTTACGGCATTAGGATTGACTATGCAATGAAAATATCTGCTAAAACGTCTTGCAATATACCCGAAATCTCCGGCATATCCGCCGATATCAGCACCTATCCCCGTCGGAATTGACAAAGCTATAACGGGTTTTTCCATTTTAATACCCCCTTGCTATTTTCAGCATAAGCGTTTCAAGAGCTACTTTTTCCTGAATGTCGGAATTATGCATTTTTATTGCATTGTTTATGAATTTAATATCACGATTTAGCTTCCGACAAAAAACTTCGTTATTCAAATTATTTAAAATTAAGTCTTTTAGATAATTCATTAATTCATCCAAAATAACTTCAAAACTTAATGTCGGATTTTGTTTTGTCATATTTAATATTTTTTCCGATATTTCAAGCGCTTGAACATAATCAAAATTCGGATAGTTTGAAAATAAATCCAAAATTTCAGGATGCAAAGTTTTTTCTTCTCTTGAATTTAATTTAAAGACAAAACTTCTCGATACAACGGTTTGCAGTATATTCGACCTTGATTTTGTTAAAAATATAAAAGTCACCTTGCTCGGAGGTTCTTCAATTGACTTTAAGAGCGCGTTTAAGGTTAAAGGTACGGCTCCAAAGGTATCATAAGTTAACGGTTTAAACGAATAATCTATATTTGTCGAATATCCGAGTTTCACAAAATCATTAAGCTCAAAAGGGTCATATTCGCACAAATCCGAAGAAAAGAAAATAAAAAATCTGTGATAATCACTTGAAACAAGTATTGTTTTTTCTATTTGCCTTGCCTGATGAATGGAAATTACCGTTTTTGAGGTATCCTTTTCTCCCTTAAAGTGAATTTCGGAAACATTATTTACGGCGGGATGAGAAAAACTTCTTATCCATTTACAATTAATGCAATCGCAGTTATCTTCGCCTTTATTTTGGCAATTTAAAAGACGCGCAAGCTCAAGCGAAAACAAATACTGGCTTTTTATATCATCGCCTTCAAAAATTATTGATTGCGGAAATTTTCTTTCTCCGTTATTTACCTGCTCAATCAAAGTTGAGAAATAGCGATATGCAAAAGGAAATTTATTTTTGAAAAATTCATTCATCAATCTTATCTCCGCAAAATGCAAGTTCATAGGCTAAAATCGGGTCTTTTATTACGCCTGTTTTTAATTTATATTCAATTTCGCCTAAATTAATTTTTAATCTTACAAGGTCATCTGTACTTATTTTATTCAGTTTTTCAAGATTTTTTTTAACCAGAAATTCATTTTGATTTAATTTAATTGCAATATCATATGTCGACATTATTTTAGAATACAGTTTAATTTTAAGCAGATTTGAAAAAACAGTTTGAATAAATGCTAATGACACCAAATAATGCTCCTTTTGAAGCAAGTTTGAAATTAAATTCAAACTTTCCGCATATTTTTTATTTAAAATCAAATCAACAAGATTATATATATCAACGGAATTTGTTGTTGTTTCTTCTATTGCTTCGCGTGTTATAAGGTCATTCGGATACAAATATAATTTCAATTTTTCAAGGTGATTTGATATATCTCTTAAGGAAGAACCTGTTGTTTGAATTATTAAAGAAGCTTCGGGATTATTTATTTTTAAAGAAAGCTCCGATGCCATTTTTTTGATAACGGGAATTAATTTATAATCCTCATAGCTCCGATATGACGGAAATTCTTCGGGTTTTGTTATTTTAATAAGCTCTTTATACAGCTTTTTTCTGCTGTCGGGCTTTTTCTTTTCACCTCTCGGTGTCGGACAAATAAGTATTATATGGACTCTTTCCGATATATCAGAAAGCGCATCCGTCAAGACTTTTACCTGTTTTTCGTCAAGTTTTTCTTTACTTTTTGTTTCAAGGAAATATTTCGGACATTTAATTTGCACGACAACATCTCCGAACATCATGGCATTTGTCCTTAACAGCTCGGAAAATAAAGAAAAGGGAGGATTGTCAACGTACCTGTAGTTAAGCTCGTTGACATCATTCCCTAAAACTTTATTCTTAATTTCCTTTGAGCGCTTTTCAATTAAATAATCTTCATCGCCCCACAAA
>CADBOZ010000057.1 GCA_902796515.1 uncultured bacterium
AACTTTTCCGTCACCGTCAATATCATAATCAATTACTTTTGATGATGTTTTAACACCGTCACCGTTTAAATCAAAAGACAGAGGAGATTTTGTTTCATACGTAGCGGGTGCTTCGCACATTGTATCGCAATCATCCATATAATATACAGGCTGACAGTTTTCATCTTCACACCCTTCTTCGCAATAAGAGAATGAACCGGGTCTTATTCCGCCGTTACCGTTCGGTATTTCGTCAAAACTGTTTTCGTCATAGCCGTGTTCAAGTCTTACAATAGCATTATCACCGCGTTCATTATTTTTGCCCATATCATACATATGGTAAGTATCACCTTCATCAACTTCGGTACCTTTTGCAAAGATATATCTCGGTGTTCCGTCTTCCAGTTTTTCGGTTAAATCTATGCCGAGCTCTTCCGCAAGTTTTCTTTCGCTTTCGGGAATTTTACTTAAAATATCGTCCTTGTTTTCAACAGTTGTAGGACTCGGAGTAGTGCCGTTATTTCCGGGGCCGTCCCTTCCGATAAGGTAAGAATACAGCCATTGTGTCATTTCCCCTAAATCCTGCTGCATATCGGGCTGATATTGTTCAGGATTAATGTCGCAATTACCGTTACCCCCGCAATTTCCTTTTTGAATTGCTTTGGCTGCTTCTTTTATACAATCTGCAAGAGTGGTTGTTAATGAATTTATTTGTTCATCCAGACTGCTTATTTTACATACGGTATCATCCAATTCACAGTTTAAATTTTCAATTTCAAGACCTAAGCTTGAAAAATCAGCGCCAAGACAGGATAGTTCATTTGTTACAAAGTCGGATTTAGAGGTTAGCCCTTGTATTGTCGAAGTAAATGAAGAGCTGAAATTTTTGCCGTTAAGATATTTTGCAACATATTCGCTCCATTCACCGTCTTTTTCGGGATTGTATTTATTCATTGCTTCATATACGGCTCTTTTATGTTGATTTGCAACATCTTCCTTCATATCTGCCGTAGCTTTATTTATTTCTTCAATTATTTTTTTATGTTCTTTATTTTTTTCGGATATTGTTTGTTCCAAATCTTTAAATTCTTGATTTTTTTGTTGGATTAATTTTTCCAATTCGGATTTTCTTGCTTCCAATCCTGTTTTTTCATCATAAAGCGCACTTAATTGCTCACGATAGTCATCTATTTGTTTCAATAAAGCTTCTCTGTCGACTGTTTGAGTTTCATCGGCAGCATTATTACCCGATACTTCTTTTGTTTCCGAAGCATCGTTATAGCTTGAACCAAGAATACTTTTTAATTCTTTTGCCGCAGTTTCCGGATCTATTTGCAATGAAATAAATTCTGCTTCATTCTGCTCAATAAACTTTTTAAGCTCATTGACCTGAATTTTCTTGTCTTCGTCATTCTCTAAAAGTTGATTGGCTAATTTGTTCAGTGCGTCACTTTTGTGTGCAGTTAACCCCTTAATGTCCATTATTGTCCACCCTTTCGTCTTGGTAATTTATACGGCATTTCGGGGTATAAACTTTAGTTTTTGTTACAAAATTTAACAAAAAGTACAGGGGTTTTTTACCTCTGTACTTTTTTGTACTGTTTATGAAATTTTAATTTATTTTTTAATTTCCTGTCTTATTTCTTTTTCAACTTCTTCTTTTATTTCCGCTTCGGATTTTTCTTCAATTCCTTCTTCGGCTTGTTTTTCAATTCTTGCTTTAGTTTCTTCTTCAATTCTTGCAAGAATTTTTTCTTCAAGTTTATTTTGTTTTTCTTCTTCAAGCCTTTCTTCTTCAAATTTTTCTTCTTCGGCTTCTTTTTCCGCCTGCTTTTTAGCTTCTTCCTGAATAGTTTTTGCTTTATTGCTTACAAGGTTCATAAATTTGTTATTGCCGAAATTTTCAACATTTCTTAAAGCGGCTTTGACGTTTAATTTTGCTTGATTTGCAAGAGTTTGATTTTCGTTAATTTCATTAAAAGTATTGCCTATATTAAATGAAAGCGATGAAGATAATTCGTTTGAAATAAAGAAATTACCGTCTTTGGTTGCTTCTTCATCCAATTTCCTGTGCCATATATCGGCATATTCTCTTTCTTCACCGTTAACCGTAAATGTTGCACCTTTTTGTGTC
>CADBOZ010000058.1 GCA_902796515.1 uncultured bacterium
AAACGGCGGAATGAAAATTCACTCTGCCGTTTATTAGATTTTTATCATTCTATACAGGTATAAAGTTTTAACCTATGCTTTAATAAAGCAATTGGCGGTGTCTTTGGTATATACTGCCATGAGTGATTGTATGTCGTTTGCATCTTTGCCTGTAAATACGGCATTTGAATCTGCATAAGTGCTATGGTCTGTAAACCACGCAACTAAATGCCCTTGTAATTCATCAAGATTTATATTATAGTTCTCTCCGCCGATATTTACGCTTGAGAGTGCGTTTGCCGCAACTTGAACATACCTGTCGTCAATAGTTTTATCTGATATTTCATCTTTAACATTAGTAATGAACTGATACATTGCCCCGGGCGAAAAATATCCGGTTTCACTTTCTGAATTATAGTAAAAATCACGATAAAGCGTGATATTAGAGTCTGATGTAGTTTTTATAACATCAACATCGACATTTGCACTTGATGTCAATTTATAACTCTTATCAAATTTAACACTATATGTGGCATCTGTACTTATATTTTTGTATGCAGAAGCAACTCCTTCATATTTTTTTGCTACATTAATAGTATTTGTTCCGTCATTTTCTGTTATTGTAACAGAACCTGTTTGCATATTGAGGTTATAAGTATCATCACCTTGTTCTCCATAGATTTGCGTACTTGTACCACCTTTAATATTAAAGGTGTCGTTATCATCTCCTCCATATATTTTATGAGAATTTCCGCTGTATATTGTGAAGGTGTCGTTACCTCCTCCACCATTCATTTGTTTATTTGTCCCGTTTGAAATATAAAATTTATCATTACCTAATCCTGTATTCATACTCCAACCGTTTATAACATTAGCTTCAGATTCATCTTTTATAATATCATCTCCGCTACCTAAACTTATACTGGCAAAGGCATGACCTTTTATGTTTATTGTTTGTGCGATATTCAAGTTATCATCTCTGGTTAATGTTAATACGGTATATTCATCAAGATTTATCGTGTTTTTCCCTGCGGATATATTGACAGTAACAGCTTGAGTGCTGCCCTCTTTGCCGGCTTTTGCGTTAACTGTATTATTTCCGTTTTCAAGATAAATATTATAAGTTCCGGCTGCTCCAATTGTATTATTTTCAATATTTATTGAGTTCCCGCCATTTTTAGTATGAACATTATTTGTACCTGCCGTTAATGTAAGGTTATCTTTATAAGCATAAATAGTGTTATTGGCACTTGCGGCAGTTGAACTTATAGTGTTACCTTTTCCTCCATATACGGTATTAACTCCGCCTACTAATGTAATTGTATTTTTACTTTTTTCCGAATGAATTGTATTTGTACCTTCATTCGCTATTATTTTATTTCCGCCTTTTTCGCTATTAATTTCATTTGTACCATTATTAAGAGTTATTGTATTACCGCTCTTTTTTGTGTAAACAGTGTTATTGGCACCACTTAGGGTAATAGTATCCTTATATGCATAAATAGTATTTTCTATACTAGCATCGTAAATTGATGTAACCTCAATTATATCTCCTCCGCCATAAACCGTGTTATTACCAAAAGCATCTAATATAATATGGTCTTTTCCGCCTTCTCCATAAATTGTATTTGTACCACTTGAAACGGTAATAATGTCATCACCTTTGCCTGCTTTTATTATTGAAACCGTATCGTTATCTTCTTTTTCATGGATATTTATGGTATCAACACCATTTCCTGTATTTATATTGTTAACTTGTCCACCGTAAATATCAACCGTATCGCTATCATCACCCGTGTTAACGGTATTTTTCTTCCCTGCTTTTATTTCAACAGTATCTTGACCTTTGCCCGTTTTAACATTTACCGTTGAAACATCCACATTGTATGACTGCGGGTCAGGGTCATAATCAACAAGAACTTTATCGTTTCCTTTGCCTAAATCAGCGGTTATTATTTGAGGATTATGTGGCTTGTTATTGTTATAAACTTTTAATTCATCAACTCCGTCGCCTGATTTTATTGTAGTTGTTCCGCCATCATCGGATAACTTACACTTGACTTCAAAAGTGCTGCCATCAGAACCTTTATCAATTATTGTGTTTATTCCGCCTGTTATAGTATAATCGTTTTTTCCGCCTTTATCCGTAATTTTAGTTGTACCGTGATATAAAAGATAATAATCTTTGCCTTTTCCTGCTGTAATATTATTATTTGCATAGGCACCGTTAGAGTAAAAACTGTTTCCGCCGTCTCCTGCAATTACTTTGTTTTTACCGATATTACCTAACATAACACTGTTTTCTGCAGTATTACCTAATTTAACGGTTTTATTAGAATTTGTACCGGCTAATTGTAAACTATATTTACCGCCTGTTACTGTTATTGTTTCTGTGTAATGATATGAAGAATCAAAATCTTTAGCACTTCCTGATGTATTATTTAAGGTTATATAAAGAGGTTTTTTCTTTTTTAAATCGAGGTCTCGTAAATTGACATCCTCGTTACCCTCATAATTAAAATAATAACCTTTTTTCTTTTCTGTAATTTGGTTAGAATAATCTGTCATTTCTTTTCTCCTTTATATTTTAAATTACTTAATTCTTTGTTTATATCATCATATCTTACGGTTTATATATAAAAAGAACAGTTCAATAGTCCTACTCATAGGCTTATCAAACTGTTCTTTTTCAAAAACATGGTTTGTCCATAGGCAAATTATACCACAAAATTATTTATAAAAACCGAGATTAATTTTCCGATAAATAATCATCCGAAGTGAAACTTTACAAAATTGAACAATAATCATATTTGTTATATGATTGCCGTGTTGATATCAGAATTAACAGGCGGAGATATGATAAGATTATTTAATAAAGAAGTTTCAATAAGCACCGTTCTTTTTGGTTTTTTTACCGTGCTTTGTTTGTTTTTTATGTTTACAAATATTGATGTAGCAATAATGCTGTTTATTTCATTAGTGTTTGCATGTTCGCTAAATCCTATTGTTGACAAATTAGAAAATAAAATGCCAAGACCTCTTGCTACATGCATTGTATTATTCGGTGCATTATCCATATTGGGTTTATTGCTTGCATTTATACTTATACTGGGAACATATCAAATCAGCGAACTGGTTAAAGAATATCCGAATTATGTTAAAAATTTAAATGAAACCGTTAAAAGCAGCGCTTTATTCCAAACAATGGGCATAACCAAAATAGATATTGACGGGATAACCGCTTCTATGGCAAATTCCACCGAAGGCGCAATAAATTACATATTGGGACTGATAAAAGGAATGGGTTCGAGTTTTGCTTATTGCTTAACAGGTTTAATTTTTCTGTTTTTCTTTATGCAGGATAAAAAGAGTATTAAAGAAACTATTTTAAAATACTTTCCCGTAAACATAAAAAACAGAACGGAAGAAATTATTGACAGTATATCCTCAAAAATGGGCGGATATGTATTTGCTCAAGCAATGGCTGTATTAAGCGCTTTTGTTGTAAACACAATCGGTTTATTAATTCTGAAAAATCCTTATGCAATTTCAATTGCACTTATTGCTGCCGTTTTGGATATTGTTCCTGTTGTAGGGCCTGCCATTGCGATTATCATTTGTTTAATAGGTGTCTATGAATTTGGTGCAAAAGTACTTATTTCAACACTTATTGTTATGGTTATAGCGCAACTTGTGGAAAATAATTTGGTCAGACCTTATGCGTTCAGTAAATTAATGGATTTACATCCTACAATAATATTTTTATCATTAATTCTGGGCGGAAAATATTTCGGCTTCATCGGAGTCCTTTTTGGGCCTGCAATGGCGGCAACAGTTTGTGTTCTGCTTGATGAATTGTATGTGAAAAACATAAAAGAAAAAGAATAAAAAAATTTTAAATTAATATCAGAGGAAAAACAGTATGAAAAAAATGCTAAAATGTATTTGTACACTGTCGATTCTTACATTGTTTTCGGCAGCTGCAAATGCGGCAGGTATGATTAAAGATTATCACGCATACAGAATAAAAAACCAAAATATAAGAACGGTTGTACCTGTTGTGGATAACATTTTAAGCAAGGAAGCCGAAATCAAGAAACTTTCGAGAAATGCTTATTATGCGGTATATGGTGATGAACACTATTATATGAAATTCTACCCCGCCTTATATGATACGGATGTATATATCGTAACGGACGGAGATTACGACAAGGAAAGCAACGGAGTTACCGATTTTTTCAAGAGTCAAAATTACAAATATGAAACACTGGAAGATAAAGATGCTTATAAAGAATATAAGTTTGATTTTATAGATTATGCAAGGTCGGGCGCTCTGGACGGATTATTCACCCTTCCTGACGGTCTGAAACCGCTTAAAGAAGGTATGAATAAAATAAATGATAAAATGTCAAAAGGAAACGAAAAAACTTCCGCTATTCCGTATTCGGAGGATAACGAGCCGATTGATTTAACTTGTATTGATTCGGAAGAATATAATAACAAAGAAACCAATGTTACGGTTACTGTTAACGAATATCGTTTAAAAAATAAAGAAAATAAATATGTTCATGCGTTTGAATACATTGTTAAAAACAATTCAAATTCGGATATAAAAGTAGAAAAAGTTTATTCTGAAAGACTTGCGGCACTAAAGGATATCACAACATCGACATTTGTAGATATGGACAGATTGGATGTTGCGGATACTCTGGGCGTTCCTCTTGCTATTGCTACCGGAGGTTTATCATTAGGCTTTACCGTTGCAAATAATGTAAGACTTGCAAGGGTTGTTAAGGAAGCTACAAGATATTCTCATTCATTACCCGAAAATTATGACCTGAAAGCAAAATCTTCGATGAGAATACTTTGTTTAAAATTTAAAGATGACCCGAAACCGCTTCAATTTACTATTGTAAAACAGGGACAAACTTATCAATTTGCATATTAATAAATACTCGTAAATATCGGGTTGACGGTAAGCCTTCAACCCGATATTTATTAAAAATATAAGAGGGCAATATTAACGAATGAAAAAGCTTAAATTTTCGATTATAATTCTTTCAATATTAACTTTGCTTTATTTAGGATTTATTTTTGCCGTTTCTTTATTTTTAAATTCAGACAGTTTTATTAAGATATCCAATAACTTTATTAAAACCAAATATAATATGAATTCCGATATAAGCGGCTTTAAAGCGGAAATATCACCGTTATTATCAGCTAAAATAACCGCAAAAAGTATTATTATCAAAGATAACGATAAAGTCGGATTAAATATACAAAATTCTAATATTTCCGTTAATGCCGGAAAATTAAAAAAATTAGATATTGATTTAATTTATGCAAATCTTGATATCTTAAATAAACTAAAAAGCGAAAAGAAAAAAGATTTAAAAAAGAAAAAATCTTTTGATATAAATAAAATACCGGATGCAAATATTAAAAAAATAGAAATCGTCGGGAATGACGGTGAAAAATTATCCGTAACGTCAACCCGATTCGCAATTAAAGAAAATAACGGAATTAAAAATCTGGATATAATTTTAAATATAACGCTTGACAGAGTTTTGCATCCGATAATAATAGGCAAGGTCGGAAGTTTATACATAGAAAATAATGAGCTAACGGCAAAAGACTTTCCGCTTGCAGTCGGCAAAACGAAAGTTGTTTTAGACGGCAGCATTCTTAACGATAAAAAATCAGGTAATTTTACAATCAAAGGGGATAAAATCCCCGTAAAAGAAACCGTTGCAACAGTGTTGTTTCTTCAAAAATATGGCATAAGCGAAAGAAAATTTATAGAAAACTTTACGGATTTCAAAGGCAGTGCAGATGTTGATTTGGTTTATAAAGACAATGATTTATCGGGTGTAATAACAGCCAACGATTTATCCGCAAAATTTCTTCCGTTTTATATTCCGATACAGTGCAAAAGGGCGGAATTTTTTATAAAAAACGGCGAGGTTAAGTCTTTAGCAGAGGGAACATTCGGAACGGAAAAAATGACACACGAGCTGCTTATAAAAGAAATGTACGATAAACAGAAAAAAGAAGTTTTCGGAAAAGTCAGTTCAAAAATAACTTCTGCTTTAGCTAAAAAATATCTGCCATCCGATATTAAGGTTAAAAATTATCTTGATATGCAAATCGATTACTATATAAAGCAAAAGAAACCCAATGCTAAATATTACATAAATATACCTGCCTCCTCAGGCATAATGATTAATGATTTTCATGCCGGAATAAAAAACAAAAATAAAAAAATATTTGCGGAAACTCAAAAAATTGATAAGGAATTTTTCTTAAAAGATTACAGATTTTCCGTTCAAGAAGGTAATCAGTTTAAAGACATATTGCATGGAAACGGATATTTTAAAATTATAAACGGCAAAATGACTCCGCAATATATAACTTTAAATACAAACGGCTATGTTCCGAATTCTTTCATCGGTTCTTTTAAACAATATGTCTTAGGCGGTAAGTTTAACGGTGCTTTAAAATACAGTTTTACAACAGAACAAATCACGGGTAAATTTGAGGTTGTTGACACTATCTTTAATCATTTCCTTGTAAAATCCGCAAGCGTTATTGCTGACGATAAAGTTGCAAAAATTGAAGCGGAAGGAACGTATAAAAAGGAGAAATTTAATTGTAAAACGGAAGTTAAAAATGATTTTAAAGACAAAATTTACGTAAACTATATGAATTTATTCCTCGATAAATTTATTGTCAAAAAATCCGATACTCCAAGCAAAAAATTTGATTTTAATTCTCCGAATAAAGAATTAAGTTCAGGGGTTAGAGATATCAATATGGATATTAATAAATATAATATTGCGGTTAATTCCATTATCGTTCAAGATTATCCCATAAATAATATTAAAGTATTCGGCAGTCTTAAAGATGCAATTTTTAAATATAATACTTCCGAGATTGATTTTGCAAACGGAAAATTATCGGCAAACGGAACTTATAATTTTAATATAGATTCTTCCGTCATTGATTTTACGGCAAAAAATATTGACTCGAATATTGTTGCGGATAAATTTTTTAATCTTAAAAATCAAATTCGAGGATATGCCAATGCCAAACTTCATTCTAAAACAGGCAAAAATTGGGAAAATTGGGACGCAACGGCAAAATTTGAAATTCAAGACGGAGCTTTACCGGGGCTTGAAGAATTGGAATTTTCTATTGATAAAACCTTGAATAAAAAAGCAAAAGTTTCCGATTATGTAAAGTTCAATGCAAAGAAAAAAGGAAATATAAAATCCTATATAACAGGCTTTTTTAGATGCGATGATATGCTTATTCGTGATATAGACATTCGTATGCAGCACGAATTTGCATCGGCATACATCGAAGGTTTATATAATTATATAACAGAACAAGGAAATCTTGATATCTGGGGAAAATATGATAATTCCGCTATAAAACGGATTAAAGTTATGCATATTCCTCTTAATTGGCTGGTGAATATACTTATGCCGGCAGAAAAGAAACAAGCTGAAACGCAAACAAGTCTGAATAAAATTCCTCCAATCGGTATTGATGACTCCCATGCGAAATATTTTCAAATAAATTTAAAAGCCAATGAAAAAGACCCGACTAAAACCGATATTACGACAAAATTAATAAAATAAACCAAGCAGGATAATAAGGATACGGATAACAAAACCCCAAACAAATAAAGCCTTGCTATAAACAATCGGCATTATCGGGTTTGCTTGTTGTCGTCACCATGCAAAACCCATATCAACCACACTTACACCGTTTTTGTCACGCAAAACTGCTTATAAGGGCAGTAATCACATTTTGGTTTCTTTGGCACATCAAATTCAAGGTTATAAATCCCTTTAATACAATTCATAAGCTCTTCAATTTTTGTTTCATAATTTGTTTTATCGGTATCTTTAACAGGTTTTTCAAATTTATCGATTAAATTAATTTCGTGATTTTTATCGGCTTCAAGCGGAAGCAAAAATGTTGTGTTTTTGACTTTACATTCGGGATTTTGAAGCTCAAAAACGTATTTATAAAAAGCCATTTGATAAAAATAATTGTCGGAAGGGTAAATATTACTGCAATGTATTTTACTTTTATAATCATAAATCGAATAGTTACCGTCTTTATCTTTATCGAGTCTGTCGATAAATCCGTTTAAAACAGTCTTTTTTCCTTCAATTTCTGTTTCAAACACAAGCGGATATTCGGCATAAATTTCATTATAGCCGGTCTTAATGTTATCCAATTTCGGATTTTTTTCATATTTTTTGTCGGGATTAACAGAGCTTGCTTCAACAAGAGCTGTAAAATTCTTATAATATCCTTCATCGGAAAAGATGTGTTCATAAGCGGATTGTTTAAGGTTTTCCGGATAATCACAAACCAATTTATCAAGCTCTTTTGAAAATACTTGATATACTTCATTTGCTTCCGGATATTTTTTATTATCCATAACATATTTTATTACATATTCAAACGCTTCATGCATTGCCGTACCGAAAGAAGCATCATCAGGACTTCCGACGGATGATTTTATTTCCATAATATATTTATAAAAATATTGTTTCGGACAATTTCTGTATGTATTCAATCCGGAAACGGAGAATTTATCGGGAAGTTTTGATATAACGTACTCTTTAAATTCATCTTTATAGTCATAGCTGCATTTCGGAACGATATAGTTTTCTTTTAATTCAATATTATATCTCTTGTTTAAAATTCCGTTTAATTTCTCATTTTCAAGCAGCTGTTGAATAAGCCAGCTTACCTTGCCGTATGTCGGGTCTTCGGTCTTTGTATATGATAAAGTCAAACTGTGCTTTGCTCTTGTCATTCCTACATAGAGCAGCTTAATATTATCTAAAAATTTAGCCGTATTTTCTTTTTCAACAATATCTTCATAGTCTTCACCTTCAACGGGTGCGGTCGGAATTAAATCCTTATAACAGGATGTATTGCTTTCCCATTTGCCTTTTGTAAGAGAAGGCATAAAAACATATTCAAATTCTCTGCCTTTCGATGAATGATAAGTTGATAACTGCACGGCATTCATCGGCTTATCGGCTTTATCAAGACGAATTTCAATTCCGCCTTCAATAAGATTTATCAAATAATCAACAAACAGTTTAAAATTATTACCCTGATTTTTATTTATATCAAAATACGCATCCGCCACATCAAGCAACTTTTTAAACCCGTTGATGTTTTCAAGCTTATTTACTTCTTCATTAAAATAGTATTCTAAAATGCCCGTGCGATTTGCAATTTCAATAATTGCATTTTTATAATTTTCGGATGCAACATAATTTTGCAAATATTCGTAAGTATTAATAAAATCTTCAAGTTTATCTTTTTCAAGAGCATTCGGTATTGAATTTTTAATATTGTTTATTAAAGTATCATGATGCGATTGAAAATCACACAGGGTTTTATAATCCTTCGGATTGATATGGTACGGATTTAAAAGCATAAATGATAACATTTTATCCGAATACTTTTCGGGATTCAGTAAAAATTGCAAATATGTAATTAAACAATTAACGGAATTTATTTCAAATATATTTTTTCCGCCCGTTATTTCCGTATTTATTCCGTTTGCTTTTAAGTATGTTGCATATTCCTTCAGTTCATTATTTGTACGGGTTAAAATTGCAATTTCGCTTAATTTAACGCCTTTTTCTTTTAGCTTAATAATTTCCTGAACAATATAGTTCCTTTCACTGTCTTTTTCCGTAAATTCAATAAAATCAACGGGTTTATTTAACGGAATTATATCAGGATTTGAAGCTTTTAATTTTTTGGATAAAAAATTACCTTCATCATCTTTTATTTTGCATTTTGAAATAAATCTCAGTTTCGGCGAAGGGGCTTCCTGATAAAGACGTTTTTTTGCTGCCGTCAAACCTGATTTTGTAAGCATATAACCATAAAAACCGTTATCCTGAATTTCGGCAAATGTACTTGCCAAATCTAAAATATTTTGAGTTGAACGGTAGTTTTTATCAAAACACAGCACCTGAACTTTTTTATCTCCCTGAAATTCTTTATTATTTAAGAATTTTTCAACGGTATCAAGGTGCGCGCCCTGAAAAGTATAAATTATTTGATCATCATCTCCGACAACAAAAATATTTTTGATTTTTTTGGCTAAATTAAAAACAATATCATTTTGAGCCGTATTTGTATCCTGATATTCATCCACTATGACATAAGTATATTTATCCGCGATAAGGTCTAATAGCGGCGAATTTGGATTTTCAAAATTCTTAAGTACAATATTTATCATATCGTGAAAATCTATATAATTCAGCTCTCTCATTTTTTTATCGTAAAGTTCATAAAAACTCCACAATTCTTTCATTTTTTCAATTTTATCGGACAGCGCTTTAATTTCCTGCAATCTGCCTTTTGTAGGTTTTGCCTTCTGTTCGTTTTCCAAATCCTTTAAATGAGGACGCCATACGGGGTTATTTTCAAGATTATAAATAAAATCTTTTTTTGAAGAAATTCTGTTCTTTTTAATTTCTTCTATGCCGTCTAAAATTTCATCAATGTAATTGTACGGATTATTTTTTTCATTATTATATGCAACAGGCCCGCCATTTAATACAAATTCATCAATGCATTCACTGATTAATGTTCGCTTATGGGAATCCGTTATGATTTTCGGAACATATGAATTAAAATACTCGGCAAATTCCTGAATAATGCTTAAGCAAAAACTGTGATATGTATATACGCTAACTTCGTTATCCTCACCAACTCTTGATTTCATCTCACGGGCGGCAGTATCCGAAAAAGTTAAACAAAGGATTCTATTACTTTCAATTCCCGACTCTATCATTTTTTGAATGCGTTTAACAACGGTATATGTCTTTCCGACTCCCGGGCCTGCAACAACAAGAAATACACCTTCATGATTATTAATACATATTTCCTGCGGAGTCATATTGTTGCTAACTGCATTTTGAGCCATATTTATATCCTTTATTATGTAATTTGATTTTAATATAGCATATTTATAAACAAATTCATAAAAATAAATTATTACAAACCATGCCGGTTAATTAAAAATTAAGCATATAGCATTTGAGTATATCCGCATTTTCTTTTGCTTCTTCTTCGGTCTTGCCGCTTGCTTCAATTCTGTATCTTATTAAAGGTTCCGTTCCGCTTTTTCTTATTATCACTGTTGAATCATCCGTCATGATAAACCTGTATCCGTCGCCATCAGGCTTATAGCGTATTATATTTTCATACGCAGCTTTTGTTTTCTCATTATCAAGCGTATGTTTTTCACCAAATTCGATATTATTTGAAGCATATATCACATTTTTTAAAAAATAATCTTTCCACCTATCGATAATTTCTTCTTTTTTTTCTTCATCTTCAAGTCTTACGGAATAATTTTCTATACAAGTTATTGTTCCCAGTTCTTTTTTAATACTTTTAAGAATTTCCGTGACAGGTTTTTTCTCTTTGGCAACCAAATCAAGAACAAGTAAGTCCGCAATTATACCGTCTTTTTCGGGGATATGTCCCTTAACGGTTAAACCGCCCGATTCTTCGCCTGCAAGCAGAATATCTTTTCCTTCGTTTCTTAATTTTAAGATATCGGATGCTAAATATTTAAAACCGACGGGGGTTTCATGTATATTTAATCCGTATTTTTCCGCAAGTTTATTAATCAAAATCGAACTTGCGTGGTTTTTTACAATATCACCCGAAAAATGTTTATTTTTGACAAGATGATAAGCTATAAGGAGCATGACGTCACTCGGATTAATATATTTCCCGTTTTCATCCGTTACTCCGAATCTGTCCGCATCTCCGTCGTTTGTTATTCCGATTTTCAGATTTTCTTTTGAATTAATAACAGCCCTGCTTAGCTCTCCGAGATTTTCCGCTTTTGGCTCGGGCCCTTTTTGACCGGATGACTTTACTTCTTCAAAATTAATGCCCTTATCTTTTAATAATTTCGGAAGGACGTATTGTCCCGTTCCCATAAGTCCGTCATAGAATATTTTAAGTTCGGAATTTTTAATGTTATTAAAATCTATTAATTTAAGCGAGTCTATATGTTTCATATAGAGGTTGTACGGATTAAATTCATACAGTCTGCCTTTTTGATTGATTTTTTCTTTTTGATTATCTTTTGCTTCAATATTTTTTGCGATTTGCTCCGTAACTTCAGGAGGTGCCACCGCCCCTTCAGGCGTAATAAAGTTAAGCCCTCCGTCATTCCACGGATTATGACTTGCCGTCATTAAAATTGAAACAGGAGTGTTGAACTTTTTAGCAGCTAAAGCAATAAGGGGGGTGGGTGTCGGGTCTTTAATATAGATTACATCTATTCCCTGTCTTAATAAAGTATCTTTTATTTTTGGTAAAAGTTCTCTTGTTGATTGTCTGGTATCTCCGCCTATTACAATTGTCGGCTTCTTATTATCGGAAGTATTTTCTTTTAAATATCCGGCAGTACCCAGAGTAATAAGCTCGATTGTTTCCGGTGTAAAGACTTCACTTAAATACGGTGCTCTAAAACCTGATGTTCCTTTCTTTAATTTTTCAACAACTTTGGATTTTATATCAGGTGAAACACTTTTTGGAGTTTTCCTTTCGTTTTTATTTTTAAAGCTTAACTGAAAAGTGTCATAAGGGAGCTGTTTCGGTTTTAAAAACCCGTTTTTTGATAAATTTATTTTTCTGTTATTGCAAAAAAGCAAATTTGATATAGGGCGAATTTCCATACAACCTACCTTATTTTCTAACTTGATGATTATTATTTAGTATATCAGAAGAATATTTTTTTCAAGAATTTAATATCGGATAGCTTCCCAGAAGTTTATAAAAATTACATCTTTCTTTGATTTCATTTATCGCAGAAATTATCTCATCAAAAGGCTTATCAATATCCGCAAAGAAATTATATTCTCCGAATATTTCTTTTGAAGGACGGGATTCAAGATAGGTCAGGTTTAAATTATATTTATTAAAAATTTCAAGGATTTTTAATAAAGCACCCGACTCATTTTTTGTATTAAAAACAATTGTTGTTTTTTCATTTTTATCAAATAATATCTTGCTTTTAGAAACAAGTATAAATCTTGTTTTATTTTCTTTTATATTTCCGATGTTTTTATGAATAATTTCCAGATTTAATCTGTTTGCAATATCACTTGATGCTATTGCGGAACATGTTTCATCTCCGTTTAAAACAACATTAGCCGCATCGGATGTTGAATTAGATACAATAAGTTCAATTTTTTCATCAAAATTTTTGGTTATAAAATCCGAACATTGCGCCAGTGCTTGCGGATGGGAATATATTTTTTTAATTTTTTTTATGTCTTTTGTTTTTGATATAAAACAATGCTCTATTTTAACGTCAATTTCCGCCTGTATTTTAACTTCCGTAGGATATATATTATCTATTGTCTGGCGAACAATTCCCTCTATTGAATTTTCATAAGGTAAAACGGCACAGGCTTTCGCATCATTATTTACGGTTTCAACTATTTTTGATATCGTGGAAACGGGAATAATATCACCATTAACAAATTTCAATGCTTTTTTTGCCGCAACTTCGCTGTATGTTCCTATTGGCCCGAGATAATATATATTCATATATTAATAATTTCTTTCCATTTCTCTTTTTATATCTTTTTTCTTTATGGATTCTCTTTTGTCGTATAGCTTTTTACCTTTGGCTAATGCTATTTCAAGTTTTACCCAGCGAGCGGAAAAATACATTTTAACGGGAACTATTGTATATTTTTCCTTTTTTACTTTATTTAAAATCTTAAGAATTTCCTTTTTGTTTAAAAGAAGTTTTCTTTCTCTTCTTGGTTCATGGTTAAAAATGTTTCCGAATTCATAAGGGGAAATATGCGCATTAACAAGGTATGCTTCAAGATTATCGGATATTCTTATATAACTGTCTTTTAAATTAGCACCGTTTTTTCTTATTGATTTAATTTCCGTTCCGAGAAGAGCAATTCCCGCTTCAAAACGGTCAAATAATGTATAATCAAACGAAGCTTTTTTATTTGAAGATATTAATTTTGTATTTTCATTACCTTTCATATTTTTTAGTATAGCTAAAGAATGTGTCAATGTAAATTTTTATTAAAATATTCATTTTTCTATTAAATATTTAACTAATTATTCCGTATTAAACGTCATATAAGTATTTTTAAATACAAAAGGATTAGTCATGAGTTTTGAAATGAATCCTGCGGATATTACCCCTGTATCCTCGCAGGAAATCAAACAGCAACAGGAAGAAGTAC
>CADBOZ010000059.1 GCA_902796515.1 uncultured bacterium
ATTAAAAGAAGCATTAAAGGAAACGGGCTTAATTTATCACCCCGAAATGATAAAAATGTTTTATAAAATCGGAGAATTATCGGAAAGTGACAATATTTCATACGACGGCAAACCTGTTGTTGAGGAATTGACGCCTGCGCAGATATTATACGGGCCAAGAGATTAGTAAATAAAGGAGGAAAAAATGGCACTGGTCGGAAATACTTATTTAACTTTAAAAGACAAATTTGCTCAAAAGCAAAACGGCAGAATTGCAAATACAATCATTGATTTGCTTGCAAGTACAAATACAATTCTTGAAGATGCCGTTGTTCGTGAATGTAACGAAGGTTCAACTCATAAAACAACGGTGAGAAACGGTCTTCCCGAAGTGGAATTCAGAAAGTTCTATCAGGGGGTTAACTGTTCAAAAGGTGAATATACTCAAATAACCGACTCAACAGGAATGCTTGAAGTATATTCTCAGGTTGATAAATCTCTTGCGGATTTAGAAGGCGATACCGATCAATTCAGAATGAATGAAGCAAGCGCATTTCTGGAATCTATGAATAATACCGTTCAGGAAAACATCTTCTATGGTTCCAAAGCAACAAATCCCGCAGGGTTTGACGGTCTTGCCGTGAGATACAATAAAATCTCAAACGATCCGAATTCAATCGGCTACAGAGTAATAGACGGCGGCGGTAAAGGTTCAAATAACACTTCTATCTGGTTTGTAACATGGGGTGAATTACATACCCATCTTTTGTATCCTAAGGGCTCTCAAATGGGCTTTGTTCATACAAATAAAGGTGCTCAAACTACAACTGACGCTAACGGCAATATGTATGAAGTGTACAGAGATCACTTCAAATGGGATATAGGAATGACGGTTCGCGATTTTCGTTCTACTGCGCGTATTGCAAATATTGATGTTGCAAATTTGGAAACGGACGATGCTGCCGATCTTATAAAATTAATGATACTTGCATATCACAGAATAAGAAGATTTGCAAAAACAGGAAATACGGTTATTTACTGTAATGAAACGGTTAACACTTATCTGCATTTTCAAGCAATAAACAAAAACAACGTTAAGTTATCCGCAGACGAAGTTGCGGGAAAACCGGTTATTTCATTCCTCGGCATCCCCGTTAAATGCGTTGACCAGATAAAAAATAACGAGAAAAAAGTAGTATAAGTAAATATCAAAATATCGTTAAAATATAGAAAGGATAAATAATGTTATTAGATTTACAAAATTTATTTTCGGATAATCAGGCAATAACTTCGGGTACCGTTATTTCCGAAAATACGGTGAACTTCGGAAAAAATGATATTTCTTTTGCTCCTGTTATAATTCAGGCGACATCCGATTTTTCAAACCTGACAAGTTTAACGGCTGAAATTCAAACTTCAAATAATGCGGCATTTTCAACTCCCGTAACTCTTTTAAGCTCAACTCTTACGCTTGAAAACCTTAAAGCGGGTGCTAAATTCCCGATTTCATACTTACCCAAAGGCAATCTCGGATATGTGAGATTGGCATATACCGTAACGGGAAATGCCGAAACTACGGGAAAAATCACAGCGGGTGTAGTTGCATCGGATGAAGCCGGATATCATGAAATTCAGGATTTTTAGTCTTTAGTCAAATTAATCTTCTGAATCAAGCAAAACTGCAAGTATAAAAGCTTGCGGTTTTGCTTTTAATTTAAAAGCTTTAAGGAGGAATAACATATGTGTTTACCCGCAGCAGCGGTTATGCAAGGCATAGGACTTGCGGTCAATACTTTAAATACTGTCAATAATGCGAGAAATGAACAAAATCAAATATCCGCAAATGCAAGATATCAAACTCAAGCTGCCCTTGTGAATATGAAAAATGCCAGAAATTCCGCATATAACGAAATTCAACAGGGGATTGAAGAATCAAGAAAAGAAAAAATTGAAAAAATACAAAAATCAAAATACCTGACGGCAAGCGCAGCGGCAGGCGGATTTAGTTTAAACAGCGGAACTAATCAGAATATAATCAACGATGTGCTTGATTTATCCGAAGTAAATTCAAAAGAAATTCAAAAGAAATATAATTTGAGGGCGGATGATTACTTTCGCCGTGCAAACAGCTATTTAAACGAAGCAAACAGAATTAAAACCGAAGAAAAACAAAAAACAAAACAAAATTTGTATTCAATAGCGCTAAACGGTTTAGGGCAGACAACTTCGGTTGCTCAAAGATGGTATAAAAACGGTTCGCCGTTTTAATAATTAAACAAAAGTAAGGAATAAAAAATGGGAAATTCAAAATCGCAAATATATAATATAACCCTTAATATACTGGGTGTTTCAAATCCGATTGAAAATGCAAACAGTACAAATTCAAGAGCTATTCTTTTAAATAATTACTATTCTCTTGCAAGAGATTATGTACTAAAGGATTTTGATTGGAATTTTGCAAGCACATTTAAAGAACTTGCACTTATTGATGCAACTGCGGGTGAAGCCGGCTCGTATATGTATGCTTATAAGTACCCTAATGACTGCGTATGTGCAAGAGATATCTTTGAAAAGGGCAGCTATAAAATTACGGAATTCGGTATTTCTTCAATTTCAAACGGAGAAAAGGTAATACTTTGTAATACGGAAAATGCAATTCTAAGATATACAAGACGGGTAGAAAAAGAAATATTTTTCACACCGGAATTCTCGATGGCTCTTGCATACTACCTTGCGTCTTTAACTTCCAATGTAATAACCGGAAGTATTCAAAAAGGTGAAATGGCATATCAAAAATATACAAAAATATTAAAACGGGCAAAAGTCCTGAATGCATCGGAAACAACCGAAAAGTTATACGACGAGTCTACTTATTTGGAAGCGAGGAATTAGTATATGAGTATAAGAATAAGTCAAAATTCATTTTCTAAAGGTATTCTGTCGCCGTCTTTACAAAACAGAGTTGATTTGGAGCAATATTCGCTCGGTTTAAAAAATCTGGTGAACGGCATAGTTTTACAGGAGGGATGTGTTCAAAATCGTTCGGGGCTTGAATTTGTTGCAAAAGCAAAGTATAAATCAATGAAATCAAGGCTTATTCCGTTCGTTTTTAATACATCTCAAAATTATATTATAGAAGCGGGACAGTACTATTTCCGTTTTATAAGAAACGGCGGGTATATCCTTGATAGTAACAATAATATCTATGAAATATCATCACCGTATACGGAAGCACAGGTATTTGAATTTGATTATGTTCAACAGGGTGATGTTTTAACGATAACTCATAAATCTTTTGTGCCGAGAGAGCTGGCAAGAATTGCCCATAACAATTGGAAGCTTACTCCCGTAAGCTTTGGTTCATCTCTTGCAGCCCCCGGAAACATAGGAGCTGTTTATACGGGTCAAACTTCGTCAAATACCACAACTTATACATATGTTGTGACTGCCGTAAGAAAAGATACCGGCGAAGAAAGTAAAAGAAGTGCGGAAGTAACGGTTACGGGACACCTTGAAGCATACTGGACGACATCGGAGAAAATAACATTAAGCTGGGATGCGGTAGAAAATGCAGATGAGTACAATATATACCGTTCGGTAAACGGAATATTCGGATATGTCGGAACAAGTGCGGTTACAACATTTATAGATAATAATATTGACCCTGATTTAAAAACAACGGCACCGATATATATGAATGAACTTGCAACGGAATATCCGGCTTGTACATGTTACTATCAGCAAAGAAAAGTGTATGCTTCAAGCTCTCTAAGACCTGAAACCTTCTGGGCAAGTCAGACGGGAACAAATAATAACTTTAATATTTCTCACCCGCTTAATGCGACCGATGCAATTAATATGTCAATATATGAAAGTGTTCCGAATGAAATAAGGCATTTAATTCCTTTTGACGACTTAATTGTTTTGACATCAAATTCCGAATGGATAGTAAGCGGAAAGGACGGAATATTTAGCGCCAATCCGGCACCTGTTGCAAAAATACAATCTTTCTACGGTGCATCAAAAATAAAACCCATAATTTCAGGTTCGATGGTTTTATTTGTTCAGTCGGGGGGGAATATTGTCAGAGATTTGGGATATAACTACCTTTCGGACTCATATGACGGTGAAGAACTTACTCTTTTTGCAAACCATTTGTTTGAGGGAAGAACAATAGTCAGCATGGCGTATTCCAAAGAACCTAACAGGGTTCTCTGGTGTGTTATGGATAACGGAGAATTGTATGCTCTTACTTATAATCCGAAGCAAAAAATTTCCGCATGGCATAAGCATATCACACAGGGAAATTTTGAAAGTGTATGTACCGTAAGAGAAAATAACGAAGATATTGCATATTTTATTGTAAAAAGGAATATTAACTCGGAAAATGTAAGATATATTGAAAGATTTACTCCGAGGACAATTGACTCGATGGAAAAAGCATTTTTTCTTGATTGTGCGCTCAAGAATGATTTTGCGAATGATGTTACGGTGGTATCGGGGCTTGAACATTTGAAAAATATGAAAGTATCAGCTCTTCTGGATTACGGAGCCGTTGAGGAGCTTCAAGTTGATGCTTCGGGAAGTGTTACTCTTCCGTATCCTGCAAGGCATGTTTTAATAGGGCTTCCTTATACATTTGAGTTTGAATCTCTGGATTTTGAAAACAGTGAAACAATCGGACTGAAAAAGCTTATAAACAAAGTCGATGTCCAGATATTAAATTCAAGAGAAGACTTTTTTATTCAAAACTCAGACGGGACAATAACACAAAATGCAAGAAGTCTTGAAAGTGTAAATTATCCGGAAAAACTTTTTGATAAAAATGTTGAATTCTGCCCTTTAAATAACGCTGATGAAAAATGTTCAATTAAAATAATACAAAAATATCCGATGCCGATAAATATTGTTGCACTTTCGGTAACATTATCATTGGAAGAAGTTGAAGCAAGATGATTGAAATAGAAGTAAACAGGACTAATCTTGAAAAATTCATAGAAAATATCAGTCAGAGCGATAAGGAAGAACTTGAATACACTTTTAAAGATAAATACGGGGAAAAATTTATTGAAATTTGTTTGAAAGAAAAAAATATCTGGTTTCTGGCAGACAAAAATTCAACCCCCTTGGCAATAGGCGGAATTCAATATTTTGGCAAAGATAATTTAATTTTTGGCAAAATATGGTTATTAAGCACAAAAAATTTCAATAAAAATGCGATTGCAGTGCTTAAATATGTTAAAAATAAAATTGCATTTTTTAAAACCACCGCAGATGTTTTATTTAACCATATTTATAAAACAAATTTTCGCTTTTTAAAATTACTTAAAAAAGCAGGCTTTAAGACAAAAGATGTAAATGCCTGCACTAAATTATTTTATTATTCAAAGGAGGAAAATTTTGATACACGACATACCACCGGTTAATAATTATGTAGGAAATTCAAGCACTACAACATTTGATTTTAATTTTTATATTGAAAACACATCTCAGCTTGAAGTTTATTTATATGACGAATTTGAAACAAAAACAAAACTTACGGAAAATCTGGATTATTCGGTAAATGAAATTAAAAATGAAAACGGAAGTTATATTACTTTTCCTTTGCAAACATCGGAATATGATGTTCTGGATGAGAACCATAAGCTTTCTCTGGTGTTAAACTTGCCGATATCACAGGAAACGGAATATAATAACAGCTCTTTACTAAATTTGAGCTCTCTTGAATATTCGCTTGATTACATAACAAGGCTTATTCAAATACTTTCAAGAAAGCTCGAATTATGTGTAAAAACGGAAGAAGGAACTTCGGTTGATCCTACCGAATATGTAAACAATATTAAAGAATACCTGAGCGAGGTAAATGCTTCAAAGAATTATGTAAACGACTGTCTGGCTTCGGTAATTGACTATTACAATCTGAATACTCAAACATATAATAATATCTTGAACTACAGAGATAAGCTGGACAGTATTACGGGTTTTTCGGATGAGCTTGCAAGAGTTGAAAATGCCGCACTTAAAAAAGACGGAAGTAATATAGTAAGTGCTCTTTATACTGAACTTAAAAACAATATTACAAACGATTTCAAGGAATATATTTCAAGGCTCGGATTTAAAAATCATACTTCCGATGATGTGGTCTACTTTAACAATAATACTATTTTTACGGCGCCCGTTGACGGTTGGGTTGATTTTACCGCTCTGGCGGTATCAAGCGGTATAACGTATTATGATATATATCCGCCGAATTCTTCGTCAAATGTTGCAAGGTATCTTTTGTCTGCAAGGTCGGCACCTACGGGTGCTTATTATTTCACTTCCGTAACCGATGTCTTACCGAAAGATTTTAGCATTAAGGTGGTTGCGGGTAGTGTATATGTTGTTACAAGCAGAACTGCAAACTCAACAGACCAAAAAATTCGTTTTACACCGGTATATCAATAAGGAAATAAAAAATGATTTATTTTGATGAAGAAAAACAAGCATACAATAACGAGAAAACAATTAAAAATTGGGGAAAAAATTGTATATATTCGTGTACTGATGAAGTATACGATGATTTTATACAGGGAAAATATATCTGGGAAAATAACATATTGGTTTTAAATCCCGATTGGGACAGCGTTCGATGTGAAAAACAAAAACTGAAAAAAATTCAGGATAATGACATTTTAAGAGATGAAGCACTTATAAAGGGCGTAACTTATAAGAATATTCTGTTTGACTCCGATACAGACCAGAAAATCAATTTATTAGCGGCAGTTCAGCAGCTTAGAAATTCGGAAGTGCAGACTGTAATCTGGTACGGAAAAGACAATCAACCGCTTGAATGCACAACGGATGATTTAATTAATATAGGAAGCTTGATAACAGCCTTGCATTCGTTTGTTTGGAACAAAAATGCCGAAATTAAAAAAGCAATTAAAGAAGCTAAAACGATTGAAGAACTGGAAAATATTGAGGTAAAATATGAATTTTAAAGAATTTATCAAAAATGTAGCGGATGAAACAAGACACTATATTGAAAAATACGAACAATACAAGGATTTAACGGGTGAAGATAAAAAGAACCGTGTTGACGATATTATTAAAACTTATATTGAAAACACGATTGATACTATCGGCTTAAATTTCATTGTAAAATTCATGGTTAAAAAACTGTTAATTGAAAATATACCC
>CADBOZ010000060.1 GCA_902796515.1 uncultured bacterium
ATAATCCGCTTTGCGTATAGAGTATTTTACTATAATTTATTATAATACATTTATGTTAAATTTAACTTCAATTCTTATTATATTTTTGGTTATCTTTGCAATAATTTTCGAAATTATTCTAACAAATATTGCCGTATTGAAAATTATACAATTGGAGAAGAAAGTTATTCAATATAACGAAAATCTCACAATAGCCGGAAAAATTATTATTAATACCTCCGCAAAGATTAAAGAAACAATAAAAAACGTTAATAAAGTTGTAAAACTTGTTGTAAATAAACACACAATCAATGCATTTAAAATCATAAGAACAACGATTAACGTAATTCAAATAATCACTTTAATCAGGTCTTTAGACCTGTCAAAAGGATTAAAAATAAACTATAAAAATATCAAAAAGATTGTTATAACCGAATTTATAAGAAAAATAATAAGAAAATTAGTCTTTCAATAAGTTTTGTAAATTTTTCTTTACATTTTAATTAAAAACATTAAAGTTAACTTGCCATTCTTCCGTAATATCAAGTATAAGGTCGAACAATAAGGGGCAAGTTAATATGGCTGAAAATTACAGTTTAAATTCAAAATTCGGTTTAAATGTAACTCCGAATAAACAACAAAAGCAGATTGCTTCTAATGAAATTATTAAATCGACTCAGGAAAGCATCGGAAACATATTTGATACCGTAACGGGATATGTTCAAAAATACGAAAACGTATTTTCCGGAGATGTTGAAAGAGAAATTAATTTATATGACCGTCAGGCAATGATTGTCGGAATGAATTTAAGAGCGGCTGAAGTTAAAAGACATTTCGATATGAATATATAGAGTAAAAAAGCAGTTAATGTTATTGTCATAAGAAAAACGGAAGAAAAACTTCCGTTTTTTTATTATTTTATTTCGCTTTTTTTTATTTTACTGATATACTTTAATGTGTACGGTAGTAGTTAAACAAGATAAAAGGAATTAGTATGAAGAAATTCATTTTTGCGGCGTTTATGCTGCTTTCCGCTCTGCCTTCTCTGGCAAGCGAAGCAAATCTTGTTGTACCGAATTTTAGGGATGACGCATCAAGCTTTAATCTTCTTTTAATCGGTATAGCGGTTGCTGTTATAGGTGCAATTTTCGGTTTAATCGAATTTGCTAAGATTAAAAAAATCAGTGTACATCCTGCAATGGAACAGGTTGGCACAACAATTTTTGAAACCTGCAAAACATATCTTATTCAACAGGGAAAATTCCTTGTTGTATTGGAAGTGTTAATAGGTTTATGTATAGCTTATTATTTCGGTTTTCTTGAACATATGGGCTTTAAAGGTGTAGGTTTAATACTTTTATGGTCTGTAATAGGTATTTTAGGTTCATATTTTGTGGCATGGTTCGGAATAAGAATGAATACTCTTGCTAATGCAAGAACTTCATTTTTAGCATTGCGTTCCAAACCAATTCATTGCTTAAATGTTCCTTTAAAAGCCGGAATGAGCATAGGGGTTTTGCTTGTATCGGTTGAACTTATTTTAATGCTTACAATTTTGTTATTCATCCCCGGAGAACTTGCAGGAGCATGTTTTATCGGTTTTGCAATCGGTGAAAGCCTTGGTGCTTCCGCATTAAGGGTTGCCGGCGGTATATTTACAAAAATTGCCGATATCGGTTCCGATTTAATGAAAATACAATTCGGAATTAAAGAAGATGACCCGAGAAACCCCGGAGTTATTGCCGATTGTACAGGTGATAATGCGGGCGACAGCATAGGGCCTTCTGCTGACGGCTTTGAAACATATGGCGTAACGGGTGTTGCTCTTGTAAGCTTCATTTTGCTCGGCGTATTTCAGGAATATCAAATTCAGCTTTTAGCATGGATTTTTACAATGAGATTTCTAATGATTGTTACAAGTGTTGTTGCATACTGGTTTAATAATATTAAAACAAACTTATATGCAAAAGCTTGTGAAAAAAGCGGAAAAAGATTTGATTTTGAAGTACCGTTATCAAATCTTGTTTGGTTGACTTCAATTTTATCAATTATAATGACATTCGGGGTAAGCAAATGGTTATTGGGTTCTATGCCTGATAATATCTGGTTAACCCTCTCAATAATAATTTCATGCGGTACATTAGGCGCAGCATTAATCCCCGAAATGACAAAGGTATTTACAAGCCCCAAAGCAAAACATACGCAGGAAGTTGTAACTGCTTCCCGTGAAGGCGGAGCGTCTTTAACAATTTTATCCGGTGTTGTTGCGGGTAATTTCTCAGGCTTCTGGATTGGCGCCGTTATAGTTCTTTTAATGGGACTGGCATACGGAGCAAGCCTGAATATCGGCGATAGTGTTATGATTTATCCGTCTGTATTTGCATTTGGTCTTGTTGCATTCGGATTTTTGGGAATGGGACCCGTTACAATCGCTGTAGATAGCTATGGCCCCGTAACGGATAATGCTCAATCCGTTTATGAATTATCGTTAATTGAAGAACAACCTGATATTTCAATGCAAATTGAAAAAGCATACGGTTTTAAACCTGATTTTGAAAATGCTAAAAAATATTTGGAAGAAAATGACGGTGCAGGAAATACATTCAAAGCAACTTCTAAACCTGTACTTATAGGTACGGCGGTTGTTGGTGCAACAACAATGATATTCTCCTTAATCCTTGTAATTCAAAATGTACTCGGAATTCAACCCGAACAAATTTTAAATCTTCTAAATCCTTACACTTTGTTAGGTTTCATTGCAGGCGGTGCCGTTATATACTGGTTCTCCGGTGCTTCAATGCAAGCAGTTACAACAGGTGCATACAGTGCGGTTGAGTACATTAAAAAACATATTAAATTAGGTGAAACCGACGATAAGAAAGCAAATCTTGAAAACTCAAAAGAAGTTGTAAAAATTTGTACGCAATATGCTCAAAAGGGTATGTTTAACATATTTGTCGCTCTGTTTTCTTTTGCCCTTGCGCTTGCATTCTTATCTTCACCGACATGTTCCGCTAACGCTCCCGTTTCGTTCTTTATCAGCTACTTAATTGCAATCGCCGTATTCGGGCTGTTTCAGGCTGTATTTATGGCTAATGCAGGCGGATGCTGGGATAATGCGAAGAAAATTGTTGAAGTTGACCTTGAAGAAAAGGGAACACCTCTGCATGATGCAACAGTTGTCGGTGATACAGTAGGCGACCCGTTCAAAGATACTTCTTCCGTTGCAATGAATCCGATTATTAAATTCACAACGTTATTCGGACTTCTGGCAATGGAAATAGCAATAAGTCCGGATTTCAAATCATACTCCAAAATTGCGGGCGTAGTCTTCTTAATTATTGCACTCGTATTTGTTGTTCGTTCATTCTATGCAATGAGAATTCCAAAAAGGGGATAATAATTTAAAATAAATAATAAAATCGGAAGTGAGTTTGTTTAACCGCTTCCGATTTTATTATAAAGATTAGTTGCAAATATATTTTTTAAGAGGTAGAATATTAAGAAATTTAAAAATTTTTATCAGGATAGCAAAAAATAAAATTTTCATGTTTTGTATAGAGGATACAAAAACTCGATGTACCAAAATGGAGAGTAGAATGAATAACGATATAACTTCGGATTATAA
>CADBOZ010000061.1 GCA_902796515.1 uncultured bacterium
ATTTTTATAATCAAATAAAAAATATTAAAGCCGCTATTTCATCTCAAAGCCCGAATTTAACTCCTGCAGACGGAAAAATATATGCTCTTCGGGATGTTACGGCAACGGTTGATAATAAATCGCTTATATGTGCTTCGGTTGTATCAAAAAAAATAGCATCAGGGGCAACTTCTATTGTGCTTGATGTCAAATTCGGCTCGGGTGCATTCTTAAAAACACCGGAGGAAGCACGTGAACTTTCCGAATTAATGATAAAAACGGGAAAATTACTCGACAGAAATATTGATACGGTTATAAGCTCAATGGAACAGCCGCTCGGAACAAGCGTGGGTAATTCCGTTGAAGTAATTGAAGCAATAGAATTTTTAAAAGGTTTTTATGCTGATGACTTGTACGAAATAACTCTTGCACTTGCAACTAAAACTCTTTTGAATTGCGCAAAAATTATTAATCCGAAACACGCTAAAGCACTTGTTGATAAAGTTATAAAAAACGGAAGCGCACTTGAAAAATTCAGAGAAATCATAAAAGCACAGGGCGGAAATACAAAAGTAATTGAAGATTACTCTTTGTTTAACAAAGGTAAAAACGTTATTGAGATTAAATCTTTGAATTCAGGATATATTTCAAAACTTACCGCACTTGATGTCGCACATGCAGCAAAGCTTCTCGGCGCAGGCAGAGATAAAAAAAGCGATACCATCGACTTTGGCGCAGGAATAATTCTGAAAGCAAAAGTCGGAGATTATGTTAACAGAGGCGATGTCGTTCTTGAATTGTATTATAACAATGTCGATAAAACACGGCTTGATGAAGCGGTAAAAATAGCAAGAGAGTCTTTTACAACAACAAACATAAAAGTAAGTAAGCCGAAATTAATATACTAACTATTTCTTACGGCGTTTGTTTACGGCGGGTTTTACTTCATCACGTCTGTCGCATTCAAGGACTTTATTCAAATGTTCTTCCAGTTCTTTTGAATGGTATTTTATTGCATGTTCCGATTCATGATGAATATCAACAAGATGGTAGTGCATTGCCATTTCAACTTGAATAAGCGCCAAATTATAATCATATAAATTTTTTACGTAGGAATTAAGTGCCAGTATATAATCTTCTCTTGCGTCTTGAAGTGACGTATAGTCAAGTTTATTTGAATTGTATGCTTCTTCTACCGAAAACAGGTTTTCCAGTGCAATTTTAATTTCTTTTTTTGATTCAGGGATTTGATTTTGCGCTTTTTCCACATTATTAAATGCTCTTTTAACTTCAAAATATAAGTCTTTTTTAAATAATTTTATTTCATTTTCCGCAAGCTTAAGCTCATTATTCGCTTTTGCAATTGAATGTTTTAACTCCATCGGATTTATGGCTGCATCAAGACTTACCCCTGTTTGCAGGCTGTTATTTGAAGCAAAATTTGTATTATTGAATTGATAACCGACATTTGCATTTATATCAGGCAAATAAGACTTTTTTATATACTTCAGAGATTCATTCATTGCATTTTTTATTGCAATCAAAACCTGCAAATCCGGACTGGTTTCATAAGCTATATCAACAGCTTTTTCTTTTTCAAAAGGAAATTTATATGGCTCAAAACTATTGTTTTCAATTTTTGTTATATTATAAATTTCATCAATTAAAAACGGAAATGTTTTTGTTTCTTCTATATCATAATCAGGCTCGTAATCTATATACATTGAATTTGCCAAATCAGTCTTTGCATTATCATAATTATTCTTTGCTTCAATATAAACAATTTTTGCATCGGCAAAGTTAATCTGTGCCGTAAGTTTATCTGCTTTTAATTTTCCGTGAGCGTTTTTTACGTATTTTTCGGTCAATTTAACGTTATTTTCGGCAATACTTAACATAGCTTTTGCTTTCAGCAAATTATAATATTTTTGCTTTATGTCAAACAAAGTTTCGCATAAACTGTCCATAAATTCATATTCTGATGCAACTTCATAAAATTTTTGCATTTTAATATAAGATGTTGTTTTTCCGAAATTCCAAATTAATTTATCGGCTTGCAATCTAACAGACGGCAAATCTCTGTATTTTTTGTCATAATACACGGAATTTGAATTTCGTTCATAATTAAAACCCGTCCCGAAATTAAAAATCGGAAAATACTGAGCTTTTGCAATTCCTGTTTCACTTTTTGCAACATTAAGCTCGTACATTGCCCTTCTTATTTTCGGACTGTTTTGAAAAGCAATACTCAAACATTTAACTATATCAAGCTTGATACCGCTATATAATTTAACGGGTTCATATAATTTGTCATGCTCGTCTTCATCCGTTATTGCAAAACATTGTACGGGAAAGATAATAACTATTAAAATAAGAAAAAGTCTTTTCATCTCTGACTTGGAAAAATCACTCCGGATATACCGGAGTGATTTATTAAATATAACTACATAGCACCTTTGATTAATTCAACGAAACTATCCGCTTTAAGCGAAGCGCCGCCGATTAATCCGCCGTCGATTTCGGGTTGAGCCATTTGTTCAACAATTGTGGAAGGTTTTACCGAACCGCCGTACAAAATTCTGATTTTATCAGCAACATCTTGATTGTACAGTTTAGCTACAACTTTTCTTATTTCACCTATTGTTCTGTTTGCTTCAACCGCATCGCAGGATTTTCCCGTGCCGATTGCCCAAATAGGTTCGTAAGCAATTACTGATTTAGCGGCATCACTTTCGGATATATCTTTAAATGCTTTAGTAATTTGCGAAGCAAGATGAGCATCGGTAACACCCTGTTCTCTTTGTTCAAGTGTTTCACCGCAGCAAATGATAGGCGTTAAGCCTGCATTTAAAATAGCAAGTGCTTTTTGATTAATAAATTCATCACTTTCACCAAACATCTGTCTGCGTTCAGAGTGACCTATTATTACAAATTTTACATTGAAATCGGCAAGCATCTCAAGTGAAACTTCGCCTGTATATGCTCCCGAAGGATTAGGATTTACATTTTGAGCTGCAAGTGCAACTTTTGGTTCATTTTTAATAAGGTCATATGCTTGCCATAAAGCTGTATATGTAGGTGCTATAACAACTTCAGGCATTTTTTCGGCATCAAGAGGCAAAATTCCTTTTAAAATTCCGTCAACAAGCTCACGAGCTGCCGCTTTATTGTTGTTCATCTTCCAGTTTCCCGCGATAATTGGTCTTCTAGACATTTTTAACTCCTTTTTGATTTAATTTCTTACATTTTTTATATTATCATAAATATATTGTAAACAAATATAAATCTTAAGCCAAAAAACAACAAAAAAAACTATTATAGGTTTTATAATATCAGTATCAGCAAGATAGGTGTTAAATATGATAGACGGAACAAACTTCAGCAGTATTGCAAAACCAACTTCAAGAACGGTATTTTCCAAAAAGGGTAATCCTTATACCAAAACAAAAGCGGGAAAAGTAGCTTCATTAGTAACCGCTGCAGGTTTATCGGCAATACAAACTCTGAAAAATAAAGATGAATTTATAAAAAAAGGAAACTATTTTCATGATTTTGCGGATGAATGCAAAAATGTTTCCGCTAAATTTTGCATAAATTCCGTTGCCGCTTGCAGTTTTGCAAAAACACTTGCAAAAAATACGGCTATAGCACTGATTGCAGGAACGGCTATTGATTTACTTTTAAATAAAATCAAATCAATTAAAGCTGATAAATCCGCAACTTCAACTACATATCTTGTTAAATAGTTTTTTATATAATACTCTTTTGCAATCTTTCCGAACGTGAAGAAGAAAGAATATTTCTGAGCTTCATGATTGCCTGTGCATGAAGCTGACACACTCTTGATTCCGATACATTTATAGCTTCGCCGATTTCTTTCAGCGTCATATTTTCGTGGTAATAAAATACCAGCAAAGTACGTTCTCTTTCGGGCAATTTCTTAAGCGCTGCTTCAAGTTCCTTTTTGGCATCCCTTCTTTCAATTTCTTCTTCGGGTTTGTCGGAATGTTCATCTTCAATTGTATCAATTATTTCAACACTGTCATCGCCGGTACCTTTTTTATCATAAATTGAATTTACGTTAACATCGGAAGACATAATTTCAAGGACTTTTTCCTCGCTCATTCCGACCATATCCGCGACTTCTTTTGTTGTAGGAGCTCTGCCTATCTGCTGCTTTAATCTTTCGGTTGCAATTCTGATTTCTTTAATCTTTTTTCTCAAAGTTCTGGGAAGCCAGTCTGCCGAGCGAATTTTATCAATAATCGCGCCTCTTATACGCATTAGCGCATAAGACTCAAATTTTGCACCCTTTGAAGGATAATATTTTATTATTGCATCAATAAGTCCTTCTATACCGAATGAAACTATATCATCAAAAGAAAAACTGCTTGGCAGATTTACCTTAATTCTTCCCACAACATATCTTGCAAGATATATATATTGAACAATCAACTTATCTCTAAGTTGTTTGTTCCCTTTATCTTTAAGGTATTCACTCCAAAGATTTTCCAACTCTTTATCAGAAAGTCTTGTAATTTTTTTATAAGAATCAATATCGGCTTGCTGACTCATTGTCTTTTTCTTGTATTCCCCAGTGTCAAATAGTTATTGCTTAAATTATTTTCTAAAAAGCGCACAAAAAAGTCATCATCTATATAATTGATGACTCGTTATTTTTGTTCTTCAAGGTTTTTATTAATCATTCTTTTTGATTTTTCAACATTTTTCATTTTTTTGTTTATTGCATTAATTTCTTTTTTTAAATTATTGCAATTTTGAGTTGCTCTTTCTTTTTCCTGAAGTGCAACATTATATTTTGAAGTAACCGCTGCAAGCTCCTGTCTTAATTCAACCTGTGCATCATCAAGATTTACAAGTGCATTGTTGAATTTTTCTTCTTTTATGGAATTTGCTGCCGCTTTATAAGTTGTGCTTACATTTTTTGTTTGAGTATTTGAACTTGTTTTTATAGCGGGAGCAAGCTTAACTTCAGTTGCTTTATCCATAGAATCAAATACCGTATCAAGCGCAAAAACCGTTTGTGCTGAAATAATTGCGACCGTTAAGTATAAAAATATTTTATTCATAATATTACCTATCCCAAAATCCTACTCTGTAATCTTATTTTATCCGACCAATTTTTTCGGGTCAATTGATTTTGCAATAATTACACTTTTTATTTGATTTAATTTTTTAATGGTATAATTTTTCTATGACAAAATCTTATTTATTGGCACTCCTGCTTTCAACCATTGCAGGGCTATCCACTGTAGTCGGCGCATTTATAACATTTTTCATAAAGGAAAATTCTCTTAAATTCCTGTCATTCGGTCTTGGACTTTCTGCGGGAGTCATGCTTTTTGTGGCTCTTGTTGATCTTTATCCGACATCTTGCAGAATGATTAAAGAACAAATGGGCGGTAATTGTTTATGGCTTGCGGTTTTATTCCTTGCACTGGGGATACTTATCGCGGTTCTTATTGATTATTTCATACCCGATCATATCCAAAACCAAATGCTAACAAAACAATTGGATGAAAATAAATCAAATACCGTTAATGCTTCAATAAAGGAAGACAAAAAAGCCCCGATTTCAATAGGTAAAATCAAAAAAGCGGGCATTCTGACAGCAATAGTTATTGCTGTTCACAACTTCCCGGAAGGACTTGCAACATTCTTTTTAACCACACAAAACGTTATGCTTGGAGTGGGAATAGTTTTTGCTATTGCAATTCATAATATTCCCGAAGGGATGGCAATATCAATTCCTGTTTATCAGGCAACGCATCAAAAAAGAAAAGCTTTTTTATATTCTTTTATGTCAGGGATGGCGGAGCCGGTAGGCGGGGTTATAGGTTTTATCCTGATTAAAACGTTATTTCCAAACCTTTGTATCGGAATATTATTCTCTCTTGTAGCAGGAATTATGGCATATATTTCAATAGATACCCTTTTACCTCTATCAAAAGACTATGATACAGGTCACTATTCTATTTGCGGAACGGTACTGGGGCTTTTAATAATGGCAAGCACGCTTGTTGTATTGGAAATTAATTAATGTCACGCCTTTTTTAAAAGTCTTAAAAACGTATTGTAATACGTTTTTAATTTAGTCCATGAATTAATTTTACCCATCATCTTTATTATATATCCGGGTCTTAAATAATATTCCCTGTTTAATTTTTTATTATATTCGTATATTTCCTGACTTGTAAGAGCATAAGATTTAACACTCGGAAAAACATACGGGTTTTCATAAGA
>CADBOZ010000062.1 GCA_902796515.1 uncultured bacterium
ATAATTTCTAAATGCGTCCCCTCTTTTTTCGTAGTTTTCAAACATATCAAAACTTGCACATGCGGGAGATAACAATACAACTTCAGGCTTATCAAGGCTTGCTATGTCTATTGCCTCTTCAAGAGTTTTTGAATTTACTATATTTAAGTATCCGCTTTTTGAAAGCTCGTCTTTAAATCTTGAGGTAGCTTCGCCTATTAAAATTACTTTTGAAATATTTTCTTTAACGGCTTCAATGAAGTCTTTGAGGGATGTTTTTTTATCCCTCCCGCCGGCAATCAATACAACCCTTTTGTCTTTAAAAGAGTTAATTGCAACAATGCTTGCTTCGGGATTTGTTGCTTTTGAATCGTTATAGTAATCCGTTCCTTCAATTGTTCTTATGAATTCCAGACGGTGTTCTATTGCTTTGAAGGTTTTTAATCTTTCTTTAATTTCAGTATTGCTCAAGCCGATAATTTTTGCTGCAAGTATTGCACACATTGCGTTTTGAATATTATGAGGCCCTACTATTTGAAGCTCTTTTATATTGATTATTTCTTCGTCATGGAAATATATTTTATTATTTTCAAAATATATGCAATTTTGTTTGTTTCTGTCTTGCATTGAGAAATAATATACTTTAGCTTTTATTTCGCTGCCGAGTTTTCTTAATAATTCATCGTCATAATTTAAAATGGCATATGAATTTTTATCCATATTCCTGAAGATTTTTGCTTTGTCTTCAAAGTAATTTTCAAGTGTCTTATGCCATAAAATATGGTCAGGCGTTAAATTACAAAATATTCCGATATACGGGGTGCATTTTTTCGTATAATGCAATTGAAAGCTGCTTGCTTCAACGGAATAGTAGTCATTATTTTTTCCAAGGTATTCCATCGGGCTTATTCCGATATTTCCGCAATACGGAGCTTTGTATTTTCCGGATAATATATGTGAAACAAGTGCGGTTGTTGTTGTTTTTCCGTTTGTTCCCGTTGTTATAATCATTTTATCCTGATTGAAGTATGAAAAATATTCAATATCCGAAAAATATTCAATATTTCTTTCATCCAGTTTTTTTAATACTTCAGCTTCAAAAGGAATAGACGGGCTTAATATACAAAAATAGGAATTATCTATAAAGTTGTCGCTGTGTCCGCCAAATTCAATATGTACTCCGAGATTTTCAAGCTCCTGAATTTGTTCTTTATCTTGTTCATTCGCTTTTGAAAATTCTGAAATATATACATCCGCATTTTTTTTCAAAAAATATTTGGCTGATGAAATTCCTGTTTTTGAAAAGCCTAATATTAAAACTTTTTTATTTTCTACGTTCTTATAGTCATTCATATTTCTTACGCCTTAAAATTAAAATAACAGTAATAACCGATTACGCTGATTGAACACATAATAAATGTAATCAACGAAAAAACAAATACTATCTTGTTTTCACTCCAGCCCGAAAGCTCAAAATGATGATGTATGGGGCTCATTTTAAAGACCCTTTTGCCTGTCAATTTATAGCTTGTAACCTGAATCATAACAGATAGTGTTTCACAAATAAATATACTTGCAATCGGGATTAGCCAAAGTTCAAATTTGCCCATAATAGCTATGGTTGCTAATAATCCGCCGAGAGCAAGGCTTCCCGTGTCGCCCATAAATATTTTTGCGGGTTTTTTGTTGTAATACAAAAAACCAAGACAGGAGCAGCTTGCCGCAATTGAAATAATTGCAAGGTCAATGTTGTTGTTAAGATAACATATAACGGCACAGGCAAGAAATGCAAAAACGGAGGATGAGCCTGCAAGCCCGTCAAGTCCGTCCGTAAGATTTAGCGCATTTGAAGCTCCGACCATCATAAAAACAACAAAAACAGGATAAAACCAGCCTAAATCAAAGCTTAAATTTAAAAATGTAACTTCTGTTTTGCCCGAAAAAATAATATAAAAAGCAGGGAGCATGGCAACCGCTATTTGAAGCATCAGTTTTGCTCTTGCCGAAAGTCCGAGGTTTTGATGTGCTTTAATTTTTTTAATATCATCTTCAAATCCCGTAAAGGAATAAAAAATTAATGTCATTAAAACAATTAAAGCTGAAGTAGTTGTTGATTGTGCCATAAAAAGTGCTATTAAAGATGCTATTATTATTGAAGCAACAATAAATACTCCGCCGGTTGTGGGAGTTTTCTCTTTATAGCTGTGCATGGCTGCAACTTCTTCCCTTAAATACTGAGAATAAGCTTTCTTTTTCATAAAATTTATATAGGGGATTCCGAAAAGCAGGGATAATATCAAGGCGATTAATCCTGCGACACTAATCATTATCATACTTTTTCCACCATTTTTTCAATATTTTCTATTATTTGTTCAAATTTCATAGCACGCGAGGCTTTTAGAAGAATAGTTGAATTTTTATCGATGTTGTTTACTATAAATCTTGCCGCATCTTCGTTTGTTTCAAATTCATGGCTTTCAAGCGTTGTGTTTCTTGCAATATGACGTGCCAAGCTTCCTACTGTCAGTAATTTTGCATCTTTATAGTTTGATAAAAATTCACCTATTTGTTTATGATACATTATTTCATCTTTACCGAGTTCTCCCATGTCACCGAGAACAAGTACTTGCGGTTTCGGATAAACGGCAAGGAATGTTTTTAATACGGCATGCATTGACTCAGGATTTGCGTTATAACTGTCGTTTATTATTTTAAAGTTTCCTGCCGTAATTTTTTCCCATCTTTTTTCTATGGGTTTATAGTTATAAAGTCCCTGCTTTATATTTTCGGGAGAAATACCCTTGCTTAGAGCTGCCTCAATTACAAGAATGGCGTTTGATATATTATATTCACCGGACTGGTTGATTATATATCTTGTGCCCTTATAGGTAAATTCGGTTCTGTCTATATCAATCTTGATATCTTCTGCCGATTTAGAATCGATGAATATTTTTTTGCCGTTATATTTTAAATTTTCTTTAATTCTTTTATTGTCAACGCTTATAAATAATCCGTCGGGTTTAAGATTTGATACTATTTCGCATTTTGCAATTGCAATATTATTTAATGTACCGAGGCGTTCAACATGAGCCGAACCGACATTTGAAATTATTGCAATATCGGGATTTGAATATTTGGATAAGAGTTCAATTTCTCCTAAGTTTCTCATACCCATTTCAATAATTGCAACTTCGCAATCAAGCGGCATATTAAACATTGTTTCACATAATCCGATTTCATTGTTATGATTTAATACCGTTTTATGGGTTTTGTAGGATGTGCTAAATACGCTGTACAACATTTCTTTCATTGTTGTTTTTCCGCAAGAACCGGTTATTGCAACAACAAGCGGATTAATTTTATTTCTTATATAATTTGCAAGAGCTAAATATGCAACAAGTGCATTTTTAACATAAATTACAAAAGAGGCATTTTTATCTACTTTATACTTATCCTGAGTGAAATATCCTGTAGCGCCTTCATCAAGCGCTTTGTTGATAAAATTATGCCCGTCAAAATTTTCTCCCCTCAAAGGAAGATAACAATCTCCTTTTTGGAGTTTTCTTGTATCCGTTGAAATATTGAAAAGGTGTTTCTTATCATAGATAGGATTAAGGTGCAAAACTTCGCAATCCAGGTTATTTATAATTTCTTCTAGACAAAATTGCAAAACATTCTCCCATAGTAAATATATAATCTGATAAGTCTATTCTAACTCAAAAAACATTACTAACAAGTTAAGTTTTTTGTTTTATTAAATAATGAAAAAATAACAGACAAAAACTTAATTACGGGCTTTTGTCTGTTAAATTATAAGTATAGTGTGACAACTTATTAGTTAAATGTAATTTGTGCCATTTCATCTATGGAAGCAAAAACAGAACTTGCCCCGCAATCGATGAATTGAACTTGAGCGGTTACGCCGGAAGATAAATCGGATAATAAGTATAATGCAGCCTTACCTACTTCCTGTACTTCGGGAGTACGTTTAAGAGGTGCTTTTAAAACATTTGCTTTCAGCATTCTGTCAAAACCGCCTATGCCTTTTGCTGCCATTGTCTTGATGGGGCCTGCTGATAAGCAGTTGCATCTGATGTTGTATTTACCAAGGTCATAAGCTATAAATCTCATTGAAGATTCTAATGCGGCTTTAGCAACGCCCATTATATTATAGTTTGCAACAACCTTTGTTGCGCCGAGATATGTCATAGCAAGTATTGAACCGCCGCCTGATTTTTCCATTTGCGGTTTAGCGTATTTTGAAATGGTAAGAAGGGAATATGCACTGACATGCATTGCTAAATCCCAGCCTTCACGACTTGTTGTATAAAAATCGCCTGTAAGGTCATCTTTATTTGCAAACGCAACGGCATGTACGACAAAATCCAGTTTATCATAGGTTTTTTCGTATTCTTCAAAAACATGCTTAACATCTTCTTCTTTTGTTACGTCACATTCAAGACAAATTTTAGCATTCATTGATTCCGCAATCGGACGAACTCTTTTTTCCATTGCTTCATTTGCGTAAGTAAATGCAATTTCCGCGCCTTCCGCATGCAATTGTTCAGCTATGGCATTTGCAATACCGAATTTATTTGAAACTCCGAAAATAATACCTTTTTTGCCTTCCATTAAACCCATAGGTTTACCTCCTTTTTTGTTTATAAATTGATTATATTATAAAAAATTAATTTTATCAGATGACAAAATTAAATCTTTACAAATTTGATTAATATGGCAATTAATTTTTCTTTTTTGTTTTGTTTAAGGTATGGATAACTCTGTAAGCGCTTTAAATAAAATCAAACAACCCGAACCTTCGATTAAGGATAACGGTCAAAAAAGGAAATTTAATTTTCCTCATGTCGGGGTTATTAATGTGCCTAAAATTTCAAATTTTCCTGTTATGGATGAGTATATAAAACAGGCAAACGCCAATCCTCAAATTAAATATGTTTCCGCTCATAAAAGCAATAATATATTCGATATTCAAAATATTATTTCAATTTCAATCGTGACATTGGGTGTCGCTTCAATTTTAAAATTACTTAAAGCATGTTTTAAAAAATAATTTTAGGTTAGTTTATAAAAAAAACGAAGAGCCTTTACGAGCTCTTCGTTTTTTGAATATTCATTTAGTTATTATATATCATCTCTGTTAAAGATTTTTACTCTTAACGGTTCAAGTAAAACAAAGTTTACTCTTTGACCTTTGTGAATATATTCATTTTGACCTTGAACAATATTATATCTTGTTCTTGTTAAATAAGGGTCATTTCTGATTATTCTTCTGTCAGCATCGCGTTCACCTATTCCCGCAACAATTTTCATTTCGGGAAGACCTTTACCGTCGATAATATTTTGAGTTCTTAATGCCATGTATCCGTTATTTACAAATCTGAACGGACGAACAACTTTGTGAACGGTACCGTCAATTTGAACGCCTATCGGAAGAACAACATATTTTTCTCTGGTTACAAAGTTAAACGGTGTTCTTGCGATGAATTTTTCACCTTCTTTAACTTTTTTTGCATTTAAACATTTGTTTATAGTTAAGGGGATTACCGTTCCTTCCGGAATAACGGCATATTCTTCGTCGTAATAAACATTATCCAAGATATAACCGTCAGCTTTTTTAGGTTCAGCCGGTTTCTTTTCGGGAACAACTTCGATTTCGTCTTTAATCTTTTCGCTCGGTATTCTTTGAACCGCATCCATCATGTTAAATACAAATTTTGCAAGTTCACCACGTGTAGCCGGACGCATAGGTTCAAGAGTTGTTTCATGACCGGGTGTGTTATAAACAAGTCCTAGCATTTGAACCTGTCCCGCTTTAATTAAAGCCCAATCAGGAATTTCCGAATAATCTTCATATATTGAAACAAAATGTTTTGCTTGTTCCGAATTAATATTTTCAGGTGATAAAGCATTTAATACTATGCTTAAAGCTTCCATTCTTGTTACATCGTTGTTAGGATAAAAATATCCGCCGGGATATCCGTTTACAAGACCGTAATAAGATGCTACCTGAATATTTCTGTTTGCCCAGTGTTTTGTTGTATCTTTGTAATCGAAGATTTGAGGTGTATCTTTTTCGTATAAACCTAATGCTTTAATTACCATTGTAGAAAATTCGCCTCTGGTAACTTTTTGATCAGGTCTGTAATATCCGTCCGGATAACCTACAACAATCTTTTTATCGGTTAAAAAAGTAACGGCTTCATAAGCCCAGTGTTCGGGCGGTAAATCAGGATAGCTTGAAGGACCCTGTTCTAGTTGGTATGTTGCCATTGCGGGTGCTGATAACATTACTGCCGCCAGTATGGCAATTAAGCTTAAAAATAATTTTTTCATTTACAACTGCTCCATTCTTAATAAAATAATTTTACATGCTAAATAGTTATCATGCAAGGGAATAAATTATTTTGTTTGTATAAAACTCCTGAAAATTTTTTTTGAACTTTATTACGGCGATTTTTTAAATTGTATATATAACTTTACATATTTTTAATCCCGATTTCAATATGTTATCAAATTTTAAGAAAATTTGCATTATTACAAAATATGTATATAATTAATGTAATACTTTGTTTTGTGTTGTAATACCTAATTAGAAAGGGGAATTTATGAACAAAGAAGAATTAATGAGCGAAATCGCTAAGAAAACAAAAGTATCTAAAAAAGATACAGGTCTTGTGTTGAATGCTTTAATGGACACAATTCAATTGACAGTTAAAAAAGGTCACAAAGTTACTTTAGTTGGTTTCGGTACTTGGGAAGCAAGAAAAAGAGCAGCTCGTATGGGCAGAAATCCTCAAACCGGTAAAGAAATTAAAATTTCTGCAAAAACCGTTCCGGCATTTTCTGCAGGTAAAAAATTCAAAGAATTAGTAAACAAAAAATAAGATTTAATCTGAAAAGTACAAAATAAGTAAAGCCGAAAGTCAAATTCGATTTTCGGCTTTACTTTATTTATAACGCAATAACGCCATGTTTTTTAAAAATTAAAATATACGGATATTGACACGATTTTTTAGCAAATATTATAATTTTTAAAAAGGAGGAGATATGCAGTGTTCTATATGTAACGGTACGTTATACAGTGCAACATTCAAAGGTGCAAAGTTTAAATATTGCAAGACTTGTAATTCCGTATTTATAGAAACCGAAGAACTTAAAAAGGCTTTGAGTTCTTGCGGAGGAGATAAAGCGGTTGAATATATAAGCAATGTTAACGAAGCACTCATCGGCGAAGAAACCCGCAATTGCAGTGTATGCGGGAATAAAATGGAAAAAATAATATTTGATGATGTTGTGTTGGACAGGTGTAAACAATGCAAAATTATAGTATTTGAAGAAGGTGAACTTTCCAAGTTTTTCTCAAAATATACCGAAAATAAAGAAATTTGTTCAAACAG
>CADBOZ010000063.1 GCA_902796515.1 uncultured bacterium
ACAATTTGATGAAAACAAGGAAAGTATTGCTTATATGTATGAAACCGTTGCATTAGATGAAAAATATTTTAGAGTATTCCAAGGTGCCTATAACGATTTTCGCCTCAAAGCGAGAACTGATTACAAATTTGAAATAGACCCGCTTGTATATGAAGATTTTATTGATTCGTTTCAAAAAGGATTATTAAACTGTATAATTCTTCTTGAAGATGCTATTCCGACGGGATTTCTGGCATATACCACCGTTCCGCACGAAGTTATTGAAGTTTTTGTTATACATATTCTCGGAAATGAAGATGCTGCAACAAAAAGAAAATGTTTATTTGAAAAGTTTATGGAAATAACCAAAGGTCAAAGAAAACATTCCGTTGTCAGCTATGCAATGCTCGGCATACAGGAAAGCTTTAAAAAAGATCTTTCGCAATTCGGTTTTTCATTTATAGACACGGGAGTTGTTGTATTTGACATAAAAAATAAACAACTTATAAAAGATATTTCCCAGTTTAATTTCTTAAATCTTCCGATTGGATATAAATTAACTCCATACAGAGATATTTATTTTGAAGAGTTATCGGAGGTTATTTACGGCGCATTCAAAGATTCTTCGGATGTTAACTTTGATGTCAGATTTGCAAACATTGACGGCTGCCGCGATATTACACACAAAATTACAACATCTATTTACGGAAGATTTTTACCTCAGGTAAGCAAGATTTTATTATATGAAAATAAACTCGTGGGCTTCTGTTTAGCTAATATTACGGGTGACGGCATTGCAAATTTACCTCTAATCGGAATATTACCTGAACACAGAGGAATGAAGCTTTCTAAACCGCTTGTAAAAGCTGCTGTTTTAGATATAGTTAAATTATATCAAAGTAAAATAATTGAATTAAATGAGCTTAATGCAAGTCTGGACTTAAATTTGCAAAGTGCGGTTAAGATGTATCAATCGGTTGGTTTTGTTCAATCATACAGATACTCTCAAGCTTATTTACCAAAAGGATAGTCAAAATAAAAGAGGAAAAAATGGCAAAAGTATTAGTAACGGATAAAATTAACCCTTTAGCCGTGGAAATTATTCAAAAATCGGCAACAGTAGACAATCTTCCCACAATGGAAGAAGACGAACTTTGTAAAATTATAGGCGAATACGATGCAATCCTTGTTCGTTCGCAAACAAAAATAACTTCAAAAATTATTGAAGCCGGAAAAAAACTGAAAATTATAGCAAGAGCAGGTGTCGGAGTTGACAATATTGACGTTGCGGCAGCTACTCAAAAGGGTATAATTGTTGTAAATTCACCCGACGGAAACACTCATGCCGCAGCCGAACATACTGTTGCAATGATGCTTGCAATGTCAAGAAATATCCCCGTTGCGGATGAATCAGTTAAAAAAGGTTTATGGGAACGCTCTAAATTTACGGGTGTTGAAGTTTATAATAAAACTCTCGGAATTATAGGACTCGGTAAAATAGGTTCACATGTTGCACAGACAGCACTTGCTCTCGGCATGAATGTTGTCGTATGCGATCCTTATGCAAAACGTGAAATAGTTGAAAAAATGGGCGCAAAGTACATTGAACATCTTGACGACTTCTGGGGATTGTGCGATTTTATTACAATTCATACGCCAAAAACCAAAGAAACAACCGGATTAATTAATCTTAATACCATAAATCGTATGAAAAAAGGTGTCAGAATAATAAACTGTGCAAGAGGCGGAATTATCGACGAAAAAGCACTGTGCGATGCTATTGAGTCCGGACAGGTTGCGGGAGCCGCAATTGATGTTTATGAAGACGAAAAAAATATCGCTTCTTCTCCTCTTTTAAAGCTCGGAAACAAAGTTGTTTTAACTCCGCACCTCGGCGCAAGCACAAGCGAAGCTCAAATTAACGTTGCGCTTGACGTTGCCCGTCAGGTTGCAGAAGTCTTAAAAGGCGGAAACGCAACAAGTGCAATAAACATCCCCGCTCTAAAACCGCAAAAACTTGAAGCGGTTAAAGATTATATGCCTCTGGCACAAAATATTGCCGAATTTGCTTCATGCCTGAATAAAGGCGCAATTAAAGAAATTCATGTTGAGGTTGGCGGAAAACTTTCTAATCTTGATACTTCACCTATTGAAATTGCGGTTTTAAAAGGTGTATTAAGCGCAAATCTTGTGGATATTAATTATGTTAATGCCCCGATTGTTGCAAAACAAAGAGGAATTGAAGTTAAAACTTCCAAAATAAACAGCGAAACAGACACAATAGAAGTGAAAATAATTTCTCAAGATAAAGAAACACTCGTTAAAGGTGCGCTGCTGGCTAAAAATATCAAGAGGATTGTTCAAATTAATGATTATATAACCTCTATCGAACCCGAAAAACATATGTTAATTGTTCCGCATATCAACAAACCGAATATGGTAGCAAGCGTTGCGAGCGTTCTGGGTGCGGATGAAATCAATATTTCAGGTATGCAGGTGGCTCAAAACTCCGATAATCAGAAAGATTCCATTATGATTATTAATTGCGATACCGAAATACCCGAAAATACTCTTGTAAAAATCAATGCCCAAGACGGTATTAAGGGAGCAAGATATATAGGAATTGAAGTTTAAAAAAATTAAAAAAAATCTTGATTATTTTTCTTGATGTTGTATTATGAGCATAAAGAGAATAATCTGCGGGAGTAATTCAGTGGTAGAATGCTTCCTTGCCAAGGAAGATGTCGCGAGTTCGAGTCTCGTCTCCCGCTCCATAAAAAAGACCGACTTTGTTCGGTCTTTTTTATTGGAAGGAAAAGGTTCAAACGAGCGACATCTTGGTGTC
>CADBOZ010000064.1 GCA_902796515.1 uncultured bacterium
AAATTAAAAAACAATTTATTATTCTTTTTCGGGGTATCGCTTCTTGCGCTGCAGCTGTATTCAAGTTTTTATCTCGGATGGTTTACAATTTTTGCATCATTTTTATTTTTAATTATTTTCTTAATGTTTAAAAAAACAAGACTTAAAATTTTTGATTTTATAAAATTTTATAAAAAAGAGCTTTTAATATACTCGGTTATTTTCTTTCTTGCCGTTTATCCGATGTGTTATCACTATCTTGCGGTTGGAACGCAATTTGAATTTTTTGATTTTGATAATTTAAAAATTAAAAGCTTTTTGGATTCGGGGAGTTTAATTGATATTTTATTCTTTAAAAGCACCTTCGGAAACGATTGCGAGCAGCATCTCGGCATAGGCTACATTACAACGTTATTTTTAATATTCGGAATGTTTTTTTTCAAACATAGAAAATATTGCTTAATTTTCTTTATTTCCGTTATTTTAATTTTCAGTTTTTTACCTTCAAGATACGTTTTGTATAATATTTTTCCCGGAGCATGCGCAATAAGAGCATCCTCAAGAATAATACTTCTTTTTCTTTTATTCTATTCTGTTTTTATTGCACAATTTACACAGAGTATAAAGAATAAATTTTTATTATTCTTTATTGTTACCCTAATCGTCTTTGAACAAATACCCGCAAGATATCACTTTGAATGGTCAAAAAAAGAACATGCAAAAAGATTGAGTGTTCTTTATCTTGATAAATCATGTAAAGTTGTTTCGTACTATATGCAGGATAAAAAAAATCTCGCACCCGTATCCGATTTTGTATTGCTTGATATTATTTGGTTTGCGCTATCAAATAACGTTTATACAACTAACGGCTACTCGGGTTATGTTCCTGATAAAATAGAAAGTGAAAATATTGACGGTTTGTGTAAATATGTTGTAGTTTCAAATAAATATTTTGAAAGGCGGGATAAATGAAAAAAATAGCCAGTTTTCAGGTTAATCATAATAAGTTAAAAAAAGGTATGTATATTTCAAGAATTGACGATGATATTGTAACTTACGACATCAGAATGAAAATACCGAACAACAAAGAAAACGACTACCTGAAAAACCCCGCTATGCACACTTTTGAACACCTTTTTGCAACATATGCAAGAAACACCGAGTTTTCGGAAAATATTATCTATATCGGCCCTATGGGATGCAGAACAGGTTTTTATTTTCTTGTAAGAGATAAAATAAGCCATCGGGATGCGATTAAAATAATGCAAGAATGCTTTGAATTCATAAAAAAATTTGAAGGGGAAATTCCGGGCTCAAAAAAAGAAGAATGCGGAAATTATTTGGAACATGACCTTAACGGCGCAAAAGAAATAGCCGAAGATATGATACCGGTTTTAAAAGACTGGACGGAAGAGAAGATGATATATGAAAAATAAAACGATATGTATAATAGGCGCAATGGATTGCGAAATCAATAAAATAAAAGAACTGCTGTCTGATGTTGAAACATTTAACTTCGGGCAATTTACATTTTATAAAGGCAGGACATACAACAAAGATGTGGTGGTTGCAAAAAGCGGAGTGGGAAAAGTAGCGGCAGCCGTTTGTACGCAAATTTTAATCGATAATTTTTCCCCTGAATTTATAATAAACACAGGCGTTGCTGGCGGATTAAAAAAAGGAATGCAAATAGGAGATATTATTATTGCCGAAAGACTGGTACAACATGACTTTGACGCTTCCGCACTCGGTTATGCAAAAGGATATATCTGTAACGGCATTAATCCCGATAAACCGACATATTTTTATCCGGATAAAAATTTAACCGATAAATTTAAAACATTGCTTTCGGAAAATTTAATCAACAAAAACTGTTTTACGGGAACAATTGCCTCGGGAGATATGTTTATCGGCAGTAATGAAAAGAAAAAAGAACTTGTTGAACTTTTTGATGCAACAGCAGCAGAAATGGAAAGCGGAGCAATTGCTCAGTGTTCATATTTGAATAACATTCCTTTTGTAATAATAAGAGCAATATCGGATATGGCAGATGATGAAGCTTCAAAAAAACTTGTTTTTACGGAAGAAGATACGGCAAATTTATCAGCAAAAACAGTTAATTTATTTTTAAGCCTTCTTTGATTCCTTTTTTGTTATTTCGCGGATTAATTCTTCATCAGGAACAGGATAACCGTCGTCATTAATTTTTTCAACCGAATTTGCATATATAAATTTGTATCCCGAAGTCTTAATTACACGCCCTTTTAGAACGGCGCGTATATTTCCTTCTTTTATATTTAGTTCTTTTGACGCACTTAAAATAGAATCGTATTTTTTATATTCACCGTCGGAAAGATTTACAGCATATATTGCATCTTTATTTGCAATCCTTATACGTTCTTCAAGCACTTCTCTTATTAGCGATACGCCCGATTTAGTCTTTTCTTCTATATCATTTGCATGAATTAATACCATACCATTCACGACTCTTGAATAGTTCAAGGATGCATCTACTTGATTGCCGCTAATGCCGAGGTTGTCGATAGCATCTTTTCTTCTTGAAAATTTTCTGTAGCTGCCGTCGGAATAAATAGCGTATATTGAATTTTGATTTGCTCTTTTTCTTGTTTCTTCAAGTATTTCCTCGTTCAAGACAATATTTCCGTCGTCATCAAGGCTTTCAACCATATAGGCAAACACGAAAGATTTACCCTCAATATTATCTCTTTTTCCATGCAAGATTGAATTCAAATCGGACGAAGAGTATCCTAAATCCGTATATGCCTCTTTCGGACCATTGTATTTCTTATATGTTCCGTCACTGTTTACTAAATATAGCGGTTTTTCTTTTGTACTTTTTTCTTTTTCAAGAACCAATTCTTTTATCTTCTTTTCATTCACAACAATATCACCATTTTCATCTATGGTTTCAACTGTGTCGGAATCAACAATTATATGATTTAAAAGTATATTTCTTCCGCCGGACAAAGCCGCGCAGATACCTTCTTTGTGTACACCAAGCACATCCGCCGCTTCTGTCTGGGTGTAGCATTTTTTATAAGTTCCGTCAGGATTTATAATATAAACGGTCTTTTTACCTTTTGATTTGATTTTATCAACCATTTTGTGTAATTTTTCTTCATCAACATACGGAGTATTGTTTTCATCAACTTTTTCTACATCGTTTGCATAAATAAATACGTATTCACCAACCGTACGTCTTTTTGAAGCAAGTGCAAGACTTATGTCTTTAAAGTGAATACCAAGCTCTTTAGCTGCAACTCTTTGATTTGGATATTTTTTATAAATACCTTTTGAATCAACAACATAAAAAGAACGCGAATTTGCTTTCAACCTTGTATCACTAAGCACTTTTTGTCTTCCTTGACAATCCAGTGCCGTATCCGCCTCAGTAAAAGCATATCCTTTTATAGTATTACATTTGCCGGTCACAACAGCACTAATATTTGACGGTTGTACGCCCAAATCCAATGCGGCTTCTTTTTGAGAAGCGTATTCTCTTACTTTATTATCCTTATTAACAGCTACTATGTGATTTTTTTTTTTTTTAAACGGCATATTTAACAATATATTCATTTTCCGTTCCTTATTTTTATGTCTTTATAACACTCCGGAAAAAATATTTTTGCCACTTTGTTAATTATTGCAAAAAATAATATTTAGTGGTTTTATATAAGTGTTGTTAGTAAAGTGTTGAAAGGATAATCACATGATTACCAAGATTAGTGCATCAGATATGCATACTTCGTTGCAGTCCAAAACAAAAGCCATAAAATCACTAAGTAAAAATAATATTCAAAACACTACAAAATTATCAGGCGGTGTTGATTTTGCAAATTCAATAAAAGCCCAAAAATTAAGTTTTAAGGGCAATGAAAAACCGCTTACCGAACTTGAAAAATCTTTTATTCTGCAGGAAGAAATTCGTATACCTAATATTTTGGATATAAATGAACCCGTTCATATTTCAAGAAATCAAATGCCTGAAGGAAAAACCAAATTAAATGCAGCCGGAATAAATCTTGAAAAATATCAGGAAAACGGAAAAGATGTATACAAAATTACAAACGACTTTAATGATACATTATTTGTAGGTAAATTTGACAGATCTCAACCGCTCCCCGTTATTATCTATAAACAAGGTAAGTACATGCCTGAAATAACACTTAAGGATGACTCTCTTAACGGCAAAAAAATTAAAATGTTTGCAGGAAGCAGAATTCAAGGCAAAAATTTTGAACTTATAATGCCGGGTGATTATGAACCAATCCCCGATAAAGACAGACATCACATTGCACCTAATCTTTCATTCACCGGACATATTTATACTTCCGTTTTAAATAAAGAACCGAGAACTAAATATGCGTTTGATAAATGGTACAACTCCGATTTGCCTTCTCAAACAATCAAAGGCGACTATGCGGATGAAATGGCCGGATATGATCCGAATATTGTCCTTCTTATGGGCGGTTTCGGAGAAAGATTTAAAAATATAACACGCGACAAAGAAAATAAACCCTCTGCAAAACTGCCTACAAACGACAACTACCGTATTATGGCAACAACTCTTAATCTTGCGGCTTCGGCAGGAGTATTAGGACAGGGCGAAAAAGACAGTATTAACTACTTGAGTCAAGCTCATCAAATAACCGGCGAAAATGTGTATAACGTTAAAAAATACACGGACGACGGAGGTGCTATCGCTGAAGGACTGCTTCGCGACATTATAAGAAACGACAAAGATACAATCATATTAAATGGTGATATTTTTACAAATGCGGATATTTCAAGAGTTTATCACGCTCTAAAAACATTACCCGATGCAGGTCTTGTAATTCCTTATTATCCGGTTGATTCTACAAGAGCACGCGCTCTCGGTCTTTTAGGTATTGAAAAGGATGAAAACGGAAATACTCAAATAAGAGAATTTATAGAAAAATCACCTTATACAACCAACATTCCAAAACCCGGCGATTTTGCTCAGGCAGGTGATTTTGATAAAGCAATGGACATGTACAATAAAGTACAGACAGCCCGTGTTCCGGGAGAAAAAGAAAGATTTCTCGCAAATCCGGGTCTATACTTTATGTCAAAAGAAATGGCAAAAATACTTATGATTCAAGGCGTTGTTAATCCTAAAGAAACGGGGCTGGGCAAAAATGTAATGCCGAAAATTGTTGAAATGGCAAACAACGGTCAAATACTTGATGCTAAAGGCAATCCTTTAAAGGTATACACGGTTCCTCTGGAAGCAAAAGGCGGAAAATCAGCAGTTTGGGAAGATATAGGTACAGCCGAAATGTATTTAAGAGTAATTAAAGATGTTGCGGCGCAAACTGCTGCCCATGGTACAAGCAGTGAAAATAAATACTACGGTATGCCCGAATTTGTATTAAAGGATTTTCAAAAAAATACCGATATGCAAACAGGTATAGTATACGGTTCGGACGAATCAAGAAATGCAATGAATAATTTCAAACAAAAATATGAAGCCTACACGGCATACGGAAATATTTTTGTAACAATTGACTAAAAAATACTTAAAACAAAAAGCAGGTAATTATAATTACCTGCTTTTTTGGTGCAATTTTTACAATTTATGTGTTTTATAAATTTATGAAAATAGAAAGCTATAATTTTAACCATTTAAAGGGAATTAATACTCTTAATAAAAATTTCAAAAAAGAAAATCTTTATGAAAATATCTCAGAAAAAAAAGAGCAAGATTATTCTTTTTGTAATTACATCATCCCGAATGCAATTTCAAGAGCAAGACTTATAAATGAAAGAGTTAAGCTTTTAAAACCCTTAAGCGAAGAAGAATACGCCGAAATAATAAAAAAAATAACAAGCGATGAATATGAAAAAAATCCTCCGTTTGCATACATAGGTAAATATAAAGACGTTGATTCGGACTTTATCGGACTTGTACCATACTGCGGAGAAGAAGATATTCATGATGAAATTAACTGCTGGCTTACGGCAAGAAAATGTAAAAATTCGGCAGTTGCCCCCGATGAAAAAATGGCAAATATAGTAAGAGCTCTTGATTATTCGCTTAAAAAACTTGATGACAGATTCGGAAAATTTGAAGGTGTAGTTTACAGAAGCGGGTTTTTTAATCCCGTAACCGATAAAGAATATTATTCAAGCTCATCATCCTCGCTCGGTGCAATTGATTTTGGAATGTGCGCCCCGCCGTCGCCAAAAAAACAATACTCAATAATAAAACTGAAAAACGGACATAAAATAAGCGACTTTCAACGATACGCCAACAACAAGTATTCCAACAAATTTGCCGAAACGGAAAAAGAAATCCTAATCGACAGAACATCAAAATTCAGATTAATTCCGGAAGAAGAATATACGGAAAAAGATAAGCGACTGAAGGAAGAATTTTTAGCACTTGTTATGTCTGATACAAACGAAGTAACCCAACGGGACATAGATTTTGCGCTTGAAGAATACGGTGACAGGCTGGATTATATATCAATCTGGGAAGAAATATAAAACTATTTTTCTTCAACTTTATGCTTTATATCCGTAAGGTATTCACACAAATTGTTTCCGTTATAAGGAGTCTTTTCAATGACTTCATAAAAATCTTCCATATATTTTTTTCTTTTAATAAGAATTTCCGCAAGTTCATTATCTTCAACGGTATTTTTTATATCTTCATCGGATATATTTATGACTCTTTTAAACGATTTTACTAAAGTATCATAGTCAAGCGAAGAATAAGCGGCATAAGTAGCGGGATTTCTTCCGTCGACAAGAGTTATAATTTCATCAACCGTTTCATTAAAATTGTACTTCGGCATACCTTGAGCCCTGTATCTTAAAGCACCGCCGTTATCAAGCTTGAACATTTTACCGTCTTTTGTAAGAGTATTACCGTTCATTGAATCCCAATTTGCAAGCCAACAATCAGCGGCAAAACCCTCTCGTAATATATCCATATCGGGCATATAGTCAAGATTTGGCTCAAATTTACTCATTAAACCCGTCATTCCGTTTCCGAAAGTACAAACTTTCATCTCCGGTGCATCAATGCCCGCTAATTTGTACAGTTTTGAAGCGGCTGCTTCTTCTTTGAAATGTTTTGCTTTAAAGGGATTTAGAGAAACCTTCATATAAAATAATTCGCCGGTTTCATTGTCTTTTATCCAGTTTGCGGGGTTTGAACCGACTTTAGAAGCGATAAATTTAGTATACCGCTTTCCCTCTATTTCAATTGTTGCCGTTTCATAGTTTTTATACAGCTCCGATATTTTCCTTCCCAACGGGCTAAGTTCTACGGAGTCATTTTTTATATTTGTTTCGCCTTTAAAATTTATATTTTTTCCGTTGCTTAATTTTGACGATTTAGCTGTTCTGTTTATTGAATTTATAATTTTAATCATCGTTCACATTCCTGTAATCTCACTTTTAATAAAAATCAAAAACGGACATTTTTGCTCTTTTTATTTTTATTTCATATCGCACAACATAACAAAAATGCATACAAGAAAGTTATTTTCCGTATGCATTTCACATTTTATTATTTAGTTTGCAAGTTGCTCATACAAACTGTTTTTTATTTCATCAACCTGTGTTTTAACTTTTTTATTATCTTCACTCGAATTTTCATTTACATTTTTCGCATCCGTAATGCAATTTAGTGCATAAACATAATCATTGTATGTAAATTTACCGTTAGCATCATTATCCGTTCCGTATTTATCGGCATAAATAAAGGCTGTAGCAAACTCAACAACATCTAAATTTTCATTACCGTCATAATCAAGAGCTTTTGCAAAGTCCGGATTTAAAACATTGTTGTATTCGGTTGCATCAACACTGCTGTCATTGTTTTTATCGTATGCCAGTACTTGTCCGTTTGCTAATTTAACCGCCTGATTAAAATAACTTACTTCATCTTTCGGGTCTTTATTTTGCATAAAATCAAACGAAAATGCATTTATAAAACTCATTTCAAAATCAATACAACCTTTTTCTCTGTTTATCTGTTTATCATTAACATGGAACGTTTTTTCAAACCACGATGAATTTCTTTCTACATTTCCAACGTTTTTTCTGCGATTTTCAATTGCTTCTTCATGAATACTTACTTTGTCGTATTCTTTGTTTTTAATATAGTTATCGACATATTCCTGAAATTTATCATACAGTCCGAGTGAAGCATTATTATATGCGGAAACACTTGTATCAAAAGCCATATCATACCTCTCAATAAACTTGTATCGTCGTGATATACTAATAAAGTATTTTTTATATACATAATTGCTATTTTGTAAATTAATGTTAAATTATTTCTTTTGTGCTACTATACAGGAGTAGTTGGAGGTAAAAATTACTATGAAAAATTTTATTGAATTTATAAAAAATCATATTGATTTTAAATTTTATCCGGTTTGTTTTATTGCCCTTGCCGTAGGGGTTTCGATAATTCCGATGCTTATGTACTTGCCTCAAAAATACGGATTTGAAAACGGTTTATTGGAAAATATACAAATGACCGTTTTATTTATCATTTTATATCTTTGTCTGACTTCAAAAGTAAATAAAAGATTTTTTAATTTTGCCGCACTGGCTCTTTCTTTAATAATAATAAGAGAAGTTAATTGCGGAAGAACCCTGTTTTTCCCGATTCCGGATACTTATCATCAGTATTATTCATGGAAAGATTTACCCTGGCCTTGGCTTGGCAAAGTTGTTCACGGTATCTACGGAACATGGATAGCTATTGTCGCTTTGATATTTTTAAAGAAGAAAATATATGTTGATTTATGGAAAATAATTAAAAATATAAGATTTCCTTTTTGGAATATATTGTTTGCTGTTTTTGCCATGTTTATGGGTGCAATTGCGGAAAAATTAACAAACAACAACTTTATATTTGAAGAAGGTTTTGAATTATTGTTTTATGTATCCTTACTTGGAATTGTATGGCTTTATTCAAGAAATAAAAATTTCATTCTTGAAGAAGATGCTATACAACAACAAACTCATAAGGAATGTACAGATAATAACGTATAATCATAGTTTACATTCTTAAACAACCTTGGAAAATTAATAACGGTCGGGGCAATAACCCAATCGGGTGATTTATTACGGTTTAAAATCTTAATAAATTTTACAAATATAAAATGTAACCTATAATTAAATTAATGAATAGCACAAAATTAAAACTGGTTCTTGTTTTTCTTTTTTTAATAATAGTCTTGCTCTGTGCGGCTTTTTACAAATTAAGAAGTGACATCAAAGCCGAAAGATATTATAAACAGGGTATTGAACTTTACAATCAAGAAAAATACTCTGATGCTTTTTATAATTTTAAGCAAATTAAGCCCATAAATTCATTGTATTCTCTTTCTTTAATTAAAGAGTTTCAATGTGCAAAAAAGCTGTCCGATAAGAAAACAGCCATTTTAAAATTAAATACATTAATCAGGTTTACAAAATCCGAAGCCATAAGACCTTATCTGTTGTACAACGAAGCACTTCTTTCAATGGAAACAAACAAAGATTCCAAAAATTTATCGTACAAAAAATTTAAACAGATATCCGAACTCTACCCGAAAAGCGACTACGGTATTGCAAGTTATTATAAAGCGGGAAAAATATCCGAAGAAAAAGATATTACCAATGCTGAAAAGCTTTATATTAAGTATTTAAAAAGTTCTCCGGACGGAAAATATGCAAAAAACTCACTGGAGGCAATACAAACTTTAAATCTTTTTCACAATACCGAACAATCGGAAATAATTGCATATGCATATCTTGTCAATTCCGACTATCAAAATGCACTTGCATATTATAAAAATACCCCTTTTAAAAAAAACTGGTACAATATCTCTAAGTGCTACAGAGGTTTAGGTAATACAGAATTTGAAAAAAACACAATACTTGACGGCTTAAAGCTGCATGATAATCTTGTTGAAGAGCTTGATGTAAAATCAGCAATCACAAGACTTATTACAATAACAAAAGCTAATAAAATTCAAACGCTTCAAGATTTATATACAAGCAGTAAAAACAAATATATACTGCCGACTGCAGCATATCTTCTTGCCGAAAATTCATCATCGCCGAGAAACATCAAACTGTATGAATATATTGCCGAAAATTATAAAAATTCAATATGGGCATCAAATTCACTTTGGGAAATATTCTGGTACAACTATTCAATGAAACGTTATAAAATATGTGAAAATTATGCAATCAAACACATTGAAAATTATTCAAATGAAAAAGATGCACCACGTATCGAATATTGGTACGGAAGAGCCCTTCTTAAAGAAAGAAAAATAAAAGAAGCAAAAGAAATTTTCTATGAAGTTATAAAAAACTATCCTTTAAGTTATTACGCATTTTTATCCGCAAAACAGCTCAAAATGTCAAAAGCAAAAAAGATGATAGTTAAGAAACCTATTGTAAAATACAATATAAGCTCAATAAATAAATATATATTTAAGGATAAAATTCTTCTGTACCTTGCCAACCTTGATGATTTTGAAACTATTGAAGAATTCAAGATAAATGATGACTATATTAAATCATGGATAGAAAACAGAGAAGGAAATTATCCTAAATCAATCACTCTTATAAAAAACATGATAAACAGTACAAATACAAATGACGAGACAGAAGAAGATGAAAGCGAAAAAACTCAAATAAGTTTTTCTGATTTTGAACTCAAATTAATGTATCCTGTACTTTATGAAGATTTAATAAATGAATACGCAAAAGAATTCAAACAAAGTCCTTATCTGTTTTTGAGTCTGGTTAGAGAAGAAAGCCATTTTAATAAAAATGCAAAAAGTTCTGCGGGCGCACTCGGACTTACTCAAATTATGCCGTCAACCGCAAATTTTATCGAAAAAACAAACGTATCTGCAGACACAATGCTTAACGAAGAAGAAAGTATAAAAATGGGTTTAAAATATTTTAAATACCTTGTTGAATACTTTAAAGGCGACGAAAGTCTTGCTATTTTGTCATACAATGCCGGCCCGGGTAACATTAGCAAATGGTTGAACAACGCAAATATCAACTCCGACGATATGGATACATATGTTGAAAATATTCCCTACATGGAAACAAAAAATTATATTAAAAAAATACTTTCGACATACTGGGTGTATTTAAATATTTATTCGCCGAAAAATTTACACCAATTCAAATAGAATTTTAACTTTTGAGCTTTTATTGTATAATTTTTAACATATATAACTTAAAATGAGGGTTTAAAATGGACACTAAAGAACTAAATTTGAAAGATACTCTAAATCTTCCGAAAACTACTCTGCCGATGAAGGCGAATGCTATAAACAGAGAACTTGAAATTCAAAAATTCTGGGAAGAAAATAAAATATATGAAAAAATATTAGATAAAAACAGGGGTAAGAAAAATTTTATTCTTCATGACGGCCCTCCTTATCTAAGTTCCGATAAAATCCATGTCGGAACGGCTTTAAATAAGATTTTAAAAGATATTATCTTAAAATATAAATCTCAATTAGGTTATTACACACCTTATGTTCCGGGATACGATGCGCACGGTCTTCCGATTGAAAATGCCGTTGTTAAAAATTTAAAAGGCGGCAGACATTCTATAACAGAAGGAGAACTCAGGGAAAAATGCAGAGAATACGCTTCAAAAAGTTTAAAAGGGCAGGAAGCGGCATTTAAAAGACTCGGAGTATTAGGAAACTGGGAAAATCCTTATTTAACAATAGCTCCCGAATACGAAGCCAATCAGGTAAGAGTGTTTGGGGAAATGTTTAAAAAAGGATACATTGAAAAAGGTCTAAAACCTGTATATTGGTGTGCTGATTGCGAAACGGCATTAGCTGAAGCGGAAGTTGAATATGCCGATATTAATTCGGAATCAATTTATGTAAAATTTGAAATGACCGAACCGCAGGAAGTATACAAAAAAGCGGGAATAAATTCAAATAATAAGTTATATTCAATAATTTGGACAACAACGCCATGGACAATTCCTTCAAACGTTGCCATATGTTTAAATGCAAGATTTGACTACACAATATTTGAATATAACGGTGAAAACTATTTTGTTGCAACGGATTTATTTGATAATTTCAAAAAAGACGTTGAATGGGAAAGCGCTAAAGCTATTGCAACACTAAAAGGTGCCGATTTTGAAAGATTGGAAGCAAAGCATCCTCTTTATGACAAGAAATCTCTTTTAATCTTAGGCGACCATGTTACGCTTGATGCCGGTACCGGCGCCGTTCACACAGCCCCCGGTCACGGTGTTGAGGACTGGGAAGTGGGACAAAAATACGGTCTTGAAACATTCTCTCCGTTTGATTCAAAAGGATGCTGGACAGATGAAGTTCCTGATTTAAAAGGCATTCCTTATTTTAAGGGTGATGCTATGGTAATAGAAAAATTAAAAGAAACGGGAGCGCTTGTTAAACAGCAGACAATTACCCACTCTTATCCTCATTGTTGGAGATGTAAGCATCCTGTTATGTATCGTTCAACTCCTCAATGGTTTGTTAAAGTATCAATGTTTAAAGATAAAACTCTTGAAAGCATCAAGAAAGTTAAATGGTTTCCGGCTTCAGGGGAAAAAAGAATTTCAAATATGGTTGAAAACCGTTCCGAATGGTGTATTTCAAGACAGCGCGCATGGGGTGTACCCATACCTATCTTCTATTGCAAAGACTGCGGCGAAACAATAGTAACCGATGAAACTATAGAAAATGTTGCACGCATTTTTGAAAAAGAAAGTTCTGATGCCTGGGTAAATAAAAACGCGGAAGAACTTTTACCCGCGGGATACAAATGCCCCAAATGCGGCAGCGTACATTTTATAAAAGAAAAAGACATCATGGATGTTTGGTTTGACTCAGGTGTATCCTGGTCAAGTGTTGTTGAAAAAAGATGCGAAGAACTCGGTCATACTCCGGTTGATATGTATTTGGAAGGCTCAGACCAACATAGAGGCTGGTTCCAATCAAGCCTTTTAACTTCTGTTGCAACAAAAGGTCGAGCTCCGTATAAACAAGTACTAACTCACGGATTTGTATTCGGTGAAGACGGAAGAAAAATGTCTAAATCACTCGGTAATTACATTCGTCCCGACGATATAATCAAAAATTACGGAGCGGACATACTTCGCCTCTGGGCAGCATCGGTTGATTACAGAAATGATATTAAAATAGGAAATAACATAATCGGTCAGTTGTCTGAAATATTTAAAAAGACACGAAATACCGCAAGATTTTTAATGGGAAATATTTATGATTTTGATCCCAAATCGGATTATGTAAAATATGATAACCTTGAAGATATAGATAAATTCGCATTATCAAGACTTGCAACATTAATCGAAAATGTTAATAAGGCATTTGAAAATTATGAATTTTATAAATATTTCCAATACTTACAAAATTTTGCAAGCACTGATTTAAGTTCATTCTATCTTGATATAGTTAAAGACAGGCTTTATACAAAAGGTAAAAAATCTTTATCCAGACGCGCTTGTCAAACGGTATTATATGAAACTCTTCATACGTTAATAAGGATTTTGGTTCCCGTAATGCCGCATCAAGCGGAAGATATGTGGCAAAATATGTTAGATTGTCATAAAGATGTCAAATCGGCATTGCTTACAAATTGGGCTGAAGCAAAACCCGAATGGAAAAACGAAAAACTGGATGAAGAATTTACAAAACTGTTAAAAACAAGAGAAATTGTGGCTCGTGCAATAGAACCCCTTCGCTCGGGAGATGAAAAAATCATAGGCTCATCTCTCGAAGCGGATATTGTTATCACTTCCGAAGATAAAGAAAAATCGGATTTATTAAACAAATATTCAAGCCTTCTGGGCGATTTATATATCGTTTCTCACGTATATAAAGAAAATAACGGTGCCGAAATTTTAAATGAATACTCTCAGGATGACTACAATGTCAAAGTTACAAAAGCGAGCGGTGAAAAATGTGCACGTTGTTGGAAATACAGAGAATTAAACGAACAAGGTATTTGCTCTGATTGCACAAACGCAATAAACGACTAAAGGAGAAAACAATGGAACTAAAAGGCTCAAAAACGGAAAAAAACCTTCAGGAAGCACTTAAAGGCGAATCAGTTGCAAGAAATAAATATACTTACTATTCATCAAAAGCCAAAAAAGAAGGGTATGTTCAATTATCGAAAATGTTTGAAGAAATCGCAAACAATGAAAAAGAACATGCTAAAATCTGGTTTAAACTGTTGATGGGCGGCGATATTCCATCCGTAAAAGAAAATCTTAAAGATTGCATTTCCGGCGAAAATTTTGAACATACTTCAATGTATCCCGAATTTTCACGTATAGCCCGTGAAGAAGGATTTGATAAAATCGCAAAATTATTTGAAGATGTTGCAAAAATTGAACACGAACACGAATTAAGATACAAAAAACTCCTTCAAGACCTTGAAAATGATGAAATTTTTAAACAACAAAAGGTTGTAAGATGGGAATGCTCTAACTGCGGTTATATACACGAAGGAAATACCGCACCCGATGTTTGTCCCGTATGTTCCCACAAACAGGCTTATTTCTTCATAAGATAATAAATAAGATTAAAAAAACCGGCATTAAGCCGGTTTTTTTGCCGTTGCGTGAACAATTTTGTTTCCTGCCGATTGAAGCAGGTGGGTGAGCGCCAGGGTGCATCCGTTTCCTTTAAACATTATTAAGAGGTAGGTATACTTCAAACACCAAATTCCTTATAACAATAGTTATAAAAACAGGCTGTCTTGCTGAGCAAATCTCTCCCTGTTAGATTAAATGTAGGAACAAAATTGCAAATTCACGCAAGGCTAATTATATTATAACACATTTTTAATTTCTTATACACTGTTTTCCTGAAGGATGATAACCTGATGCACAACTGCTGCATGCAGTTGCACTTACGCAAGATGTACAGTTTGGATCAAGGTTTTTGCAGCTTATACAGTTATTACCGCTTTTAAAGTATCCGGTATCGCATCCTAATAATATGCAATTTTTTCCGCTTACGTAATAATTACCCGAACAATTTGAACATTGTGATGCACTTAAGCAAGCAATACAATTAACATCTAAATTCGAGCAACTTAGACATTCTCTTCCGTTCGAATACCATCCTGTATTACATGCAGTACATTTACCGTCATTTGTACATGTATTGCAGGCAGTTAAAGTAGAGCATGCTTTACAGGTTGTTCCGCTTAGATACCACCCTGCAGCGCAGTGTGTACAATTTCCCGAACTGTTATTACAAACGGTACAATGAGAATCCGGACAACTTACACATCCGGAACCGTTGTTGTATTTTCCTGCGGGGCAAACCGTAAACACGCAACTGCTTCCGCTCGGATACCACCCCGCAGAGCAGTTGGTACAATTTGAAGCACTTGTACAACCCAAACATCTGCTGTCAAGTTTCGCAGCGCAACTTTGACAAGCACTTCCGTCAGAGTACCATCCGTAATTACAACCGATACATTTTCCATCACTTGTACAATTATTACAAGCGGTTAGAGTAGTACAATTACTGCAAGCGTTATTCTTGACATACCATCCCTTATTACATATAGTACAATATCCTGTCAAAGCAGAACATTCCGCACAATGAGTATCAGGACAATTTACACATCCGGAACCGTTGTTGTATTTGCCGGAAGGACACGGTACAAGAGAACATGTGGCACCTGTTTGATACCATCCCGCATCACATTCGGTACAGGTTGTTTTATTTTTGCATTTTTTACATTTTGCATGTACTTCGGTTCTGCAGTTAAGACATTTTTTTCCGTCTATATAAAATCCGTCATTACAAACCATACAGGTTGATTTATTGATACATGCAAGACAATTAGCGTCAAGCGTGCTGCAATTTACACAAACAGAACCGTTATTATACTGATTATTCACACATCCTGTCGGCGTACATTTATCTCCGGAGGGAAAATAACTTGCATCGCACACCGTACAATTTGACTTATTTGAGCATTCTTTACAAAGGGTATTAACACCTTCGGTATTTGTACTTGATTTTCTGCAACTGATACAGGTTTTATCCTTTAAATAAAATCCTGTTTTACAGGTTTTACATCCTGTTGAACCCGGCCCGTAGCATGTTTCACAATTTTTATTGCATTTATACACACCATCACAGGTATTATTTGTACAATCAGTGTTTGAGCATTTTCCGTCCGAACCGACAAAATAGCCGCTTTTGCATGATGTACAACCGGTTCTGATACAGGTAAGACAATTAGCATTATAGAAACTTGTTGTACTGCAATTTATATACTTACACTGCTGAGGGTCAAGATATTGCCCGTCGGGAGCTTTATTATCTTTTTTACAAACAGTACATGCATCTTTTGTACATAAAGTACAATCGGAAGTAAATCTGTCACTGCAGTGTTTGCTGACTCCGCCCGAGCCGCCTGCAGACACATCGGTTGAAGATAATCTCTTTGTAATAACAGGGCTGAACGCTGCGACAATAACAGATAGAGTAACAAGTGTAATCATCATTTCCATTACGGAAAAAGCGACTTTACGAAGTGATATTTTATTCAACAGAGGTTTTACACAAATAACATGTGACAAAACCTCTGCTATATTCTTGTATAATTTCTTAAAAAAGCTCATAGTTTAATTATATACTAAATCTATCAAAAGTCATAAATACACAAAATGCAACTAATTGCACTAAGCGTTAATTAACTCTTTTACATCATTTCTTTTGACTTTTCTTGTCGTTGTTTTCGGAAGTTCCTGTTTTGAAATAATAACGGTTGTAGGACGTTTATATTGTGCAAGACGTTCCGAAAGAATTTTTACTTCATATTTTATTATCTTATCTATGTCTTCATCCGACTTTGTACTGTATAATTCCTGTTTTGGAACAACAACCGCCGTAACCTCTTCCGAACCGTCCTTTGAACCAAATATTTTCTTTGTACTCAATACACAAACCTCAGAAATATAGTCGCTTTTTTCAAGAACAGCTTCAACTTCTTCGGGGAAGACTTTCTTTCCGCCTTGAAGCACAATCATATTTTTAATTCTTCCTGTTATAAAAATATGCCCGTCTTTATCAATTTTAGCTATATCTCCCGTGTGCAGCCATCCGTCAGTATCAATAACTTCAGCAGTCATCTCAGGCTGATTATGATAACCTTTCATCACGGAAGGACCTCGAAGCAAGAGTTCGCCGTTAGTTTTATCAATTTTTGCTTCAAAATGTCTTAAAGGACGACCAACCGAAGCTAAATTGTTTCTTTTATCGGTATTAACCGAAACAACAGGGCTTGTTTCAGATAAACCGTAACCCTGATATACTTTAATTCCGATTCTTTCAAAGAATTCACCGACTTCAATATCCAAAGGTGCACCGCCTGAAATACATCCGAAGAAATGACCGCCCATATTATCATGTATTTTCTTAAACATTAATTTTTTAACAGAGTAAAACGGAATAAACTTTGCAAGACCGTATAAAATTTTAAAGCCTGTCTGAACAGATTTTGGTGAACTTTTAATTTCTTTTTCAATTCCCGCTTTAAGCAATTTTAAAAACGCCGGAACAACAAGCATAAATTGAACCTGTTTTTCTCTGATTATGCTCAAAATATCTTTTGGTTTTAGACTGGTTGTGTAATACACGGTATGACCGAAATTAAGAAACGTTGAAAATCCGACTGTCATTTCAAAAAGATGGTTCATCGGTAATATAGAAAGCATTGTTGTTTTCTTGTTTTCGGGAAGAATAACATTTATCGCATCCGTTAAATCTTCAAGCTGCGCATTCATATTTGCAAAAGATATTTCAACGCCCTTGGGAGAGCCCGTAGTTCCGGATGTATAAATAATCAAAGCAGTGGATTTAGAGCTCCTTTGACGCCATTTTGCATCAAATTTATCGGGAAGAGTATAAATGCTCGGTATTCCGTCACTATGAGCGTTTTCATCATTTATGATAATATGTTTAATTTCAGGAATTTCTTTTTGTAACTCAAGTGCGGTATCAAGATAAGATTTTGAAACAAGCATAACCTCCGGCAAACAATCTTTTAAGATAGAAGCAAGCTCATATTTAGAAAGTTTAATATCAAGAGGAATTGTAATTCCGCCCGCAAGCACCGATGCAAACACACAAGCACCGTATTCCGGTTTTGATTCCGATAAAATTGCAATACCTGAGCCTTTTTTAATTCCGATATCTTCAATAAGATATCTTGCAATTTTCCTTGACATCATGCCAAGACCCTTGTATGTAAATTCTCTCCAGCCATACTGACTTTTGATACCCAGAGCAACCCTTTGTTCATACATAGCCGTTCTGTTTTCAATATGTGATAAAATTTTACTGCTTCTTAATTCTCCCCGACTCATAGTTTATACCCTTAATTCACCTTTCACAACACTTCTGAAATCATTTTAATACTCTTAAAAGAAAAAATCAAAGATTTAACATAAAAAAACAGCCGCAAGAAAAGTTGCGGCTGTAATTTTTTATTCTCCGACAGAAATGTAACTGTCTTTTCTTCTGTCTTTGTAATATGTATGAAGTAATTCATGCGCCTTATGAGAATTCGGAGTTTCAAGAAATTCATCATACAATTTTTTGATTGACGGGTTCAGATGAGATTTTCTTTGAGGAAGTTCTCTGTCTTCTTTATACAAACCTTCAGCACGTTTTACTTTTATCAAAGAGTCATCGCAGCTTCTGGGTTGACCGCCGCCATTTATACATCCTCCGGGGCAAGCCATAACTTCAAGCATTTGGAATTTATTGGTTCCCGCAATAATTTCCTGTAAAGATTTTTCAGCTTCTTTCAAAGTTGAAACAACTCTAACTGTCAATTTTGTACCTTTAAGGTCAAGTTCGATATCTTTACATCTTTCGCTTGTACCTCTCATTGCTTTGATGTCAACATCTTTAAGTTCTTCACCCGTTGCAAATTCATAAGCCGTTCTGACAGCAGCTTCCGCAACACCGCCTGAAGCACCAAAGATAGTACCTGCACCCGTGTATTCAGCAAAAGGACTGTCTGCAGGTTCCGGATCAAGCGCATTAAAATCAATTCCTGCGCTTCTAATCATTCTGCCGAGTTCTTTTGTTGTAAGAACAAAATCCGTATCCTGTCTGCCGTCTTGTGATAATTCATCGCGTTTTGCTTCGAATTTTTTAGCCGTACAAGGCATAATTGCAACAACCGTCAAGTTATCACGTTCAACTCCGAGCTTTTCGGGTAAAAGTTTTACCAGAACGGGAGATTGCATCGACATAGGTGACTTACAGCTTGAAAGGTGATGCAACAATTCTGGATGTGTTGTTTCAAGATATTTAATCCAAGCCGGACAGCATGAAGTAAACAACGGAAGGTTTTCACCCGATTTAACTCTTCCCAAAAATTCCGTCGCTTCTTCCATAATCGTTAAATCAGCACCAAAGTTGGTATCAAATACCATATCAAAGCCGATTTTTTTAAGTGCCGCATTTAACTTTCCTATTGAATTTACACCGGGTTCAAGTCCGAACATTTCACCTATGGCAACACGAACCGAAGGAGCCATATGTACAACAACTTTCTTTTGAGGATTTGTAATATGCTCCCAAACTCTTTCAACGTCATTATTTATGGTTAATGCACCTGTCGGACAAACTGCCACACATTGACCGCAATTTACACACTCAACATCAGCCAAAGGCTTTCCTGCCATTGGTTGAACCTGTGTTTTTGAGCCTCTGTTAGCAAATCCCAAAACTCCGGATTGAAATTCGGAGCAAGCTCTGACACATGCACCGCACAATATGCATTTGTTCGGATCACGAACAATTGACGGACTGCTGTTGTCAACCGGCAATATTTCATCGCGTTCCGCATATTTAATTTCTGTTATTCCGTATTCTTCAGAATATTTTTGCAATTCGCAATCACCCGAACGAGAACATGTTAAGCATTTTCTGTCATGGTTTGCAAGTAGCAACTCTAAAACGGTTTTTCTGATTCTTCTTACTTTTTCGGTATTCAAATACACTTTAATTCCCGCTTCGGGAGGCATTGTGCAGGAAGAATTTATCATTCTTCTTCCGTTAGGATATTCAACTTCAACTACGCACATTCTGCATGCCCCGAATGAAGTTAAGTCAGGTCTGTAACACAATGTAGGAACATTAAAACCTGCAGCTCTGATAACTTCAAGAAGGTTTTTTTCGTTGGCAAATTCAACTTCTTTACCTTCAATATTTAAAGTTTTCTTTTCATCTGTCATAATATTTACCAACCCTTCCTACTCTTTACCTATTGCTTTGAACGGACAAGCATTCAAGCATGCTTCACATTTAATACATTTATCCTGATTAATCTTATGAGGATTTTTAACCGTTCCTTCAATAGCCCCCACAGGACAAGTTCTTGCACATTTCGTACAACCTTTACATAATTCAGGATTAATTGATATTTTTTTCATTGCCGTACAAACACCCGCAGGACACTTATGGTCGCGAATATGAGCAATGTATTCATCTTTAAAGTATTTCAAAGTTGATAATACAGGATTTGGTGCTGTTTTACCAAGACCGCAAAGTGAACCGTCTTTAACCGTATGTGCCAATTGTTCAAGTGTATCAAGGTCTTCCATTTTACCCTTGCCTTTAACGATTCTTTCTAAGATTTTAAGCAAATTCTTAGTTCCTTCACGACATGGAACACATTTTCCGCAGGATTCATTTTTTGTAAAATTCATGAAAAATCTTGCAACTTCAACCATACAAGTATCTTCAGCCATAACAACAAGACCGCCTGAACCTACCATTGCACCTGCAGCAATCAAACTGTCGTAATCCATAGGTAAATCAAGATGTTCTTCGGTTAAACATCCGCCTGACGGGCCTCCGATTTGAACAGCTTTAAATTTCTTGCCGCCTCTGATACCGCCTCCGATATCAAAAATGATTTCTCTTAAGGTTGTTCCCATAGGAACTTCAATTAGACCTGTATTATTTACTTCACCCGTTAAGGCAAATGTTTTTGTACCTTTTGATTTTTCGGTACCCATACCGCTGAACCAATCAGCACCTCTGAGTATAATAACCGGAACATTTGCAAGGGTTTCTACGTTATTAATTAAAGTCGGTCTTCCAAACAAACCTTTATTTGCAGGGAACGGAGGTTTAGATTTTGGCATACCTCTTTCACCTTCAATAGAAGCCAATAATGCGGTTTCTTCACCGCAAACAAACGCACCCGCACCTTCTTTAATATGAATTGTGAATGAAAAATCCGAACCGAGTATGTTTTTACCTAAGAAATGTCTTTCTTCGGCATCAGCTATTGCTTTTCTCAAACGTTTGATTGCAAGAGGATATTCCGCACGAACATATATATATGCTTCATCAGCGCCAACCGCATAACCTGCAATTGCCATACCTTCAAGAAGCTTGTGCGGGTCGCCTTCCATAACGCTTCTATCCATAAATGCACCCGGGTCGCCTTCATCCCCGTTACACACAACGTAAGATTTCCCGCCTTTATTTGCTGCGGTAAATTTCCACTTCATGCCCGTCGGGAAACCTCCGCCGCCTCTTCCTCTTAAACCTGATTTTGTGATTTCTTCAATAACCCAATCCGGATCACCTTTATCAATAACGCTTGCCAATGCTTCATAACCTCTTACGGATATAGCTTCAACAAGAGATTCCGCATTGATTTTACCGCAATTTGCAAGTGCCGTACGGGTTTGTTTCGCATAAAAATTAATATCATCATTTTTATGAACATGTTCGCCGGATTTTGGATCGGTATATAAAAGTCTTTCTACGGGAGAGTTGTTTTTAATATGACTTTCAACAATTTCTTCCACATCATCTACTTTGACTTTAACATATGTAACATGTTTATCCGGAATAATAACAAGAACACCCTGTTCACAAAAACCGTGACATCCCGTAGGAACAATTGTTACTTTATCATAGTCGGTAAGGGTTGAAACGTTTGCACCGAGTTCTCTGAATTTTTCAATAACTTTGAGTGAACCGTTCGCCACACATCCTGTTCCTGCGCAAACAAGAACTCTTAAGCCTTGTGCTTTAATATTTTGTTGAGCTCTTTCCTGCTCGCTTTTTATATCAGTCATTAAATTTGTAGTCATCTTTAAGCTTCCTCTTTCATTAATGTATCAAGAACTATGCTTATTGCATCAGATGTCATTTGAGGATAAACTTTATCGTTTATCATAACAACCGGCGCAAGTCCGCACGCACCAAGACAGCTAACTGTTTCAAGCGAGAATAAACCGTTTTCACTCGTCAGTTTACCGTCTTTTAGATTTAGCTTACTTCTGATTGCATTAAGTACCGGCATTGAACCCCTAACGTGACATGCTGTACCGTCGCAAACTTTAATTTCAAACTTGCCTTTCGGTTCAAGTGAAAATTGTGCATAAAAAGTTGCAACGCCGTACACGGTTGCGGGGGATAAATCTTCAACATGTTCGCCGATGTATGTCATGGCTTCTTCCGGAAGGTATCTGTACACTTCCTGAACAGCCTGCAACATGGCAATTAAATAAGATTTTTTGTACTCGAATCTTTCAAGAATTTTATCTATTTCTCGAAAGTCAACTACCGTAGATGTTCTACTCATTCATTTTCTCCTACGTTCCAGTGTTTATAATAATATTCACTATAATAATTTAGCATGAATAAAATTTAGTGACAATATTATATATACATTAATTTTACCTGTCATTTTTTTTCGTAAGATAATTTATAAATTGAGCCTGAATATCGGAAACTATTGAAAAAAGGAAAAATGCAAAAGGTAAAGATATAAGAATAAGTACAATTGAAAGCAATAATAAAAACAAATCATCACCGTATATCAAGCCTTCAACTCCGTTAAACGAAAAAGGCATCAGTTCTTTAAAAACATTAAAAATACAATTAAGAACAACTATAAGGCAGGCAAAAATTCCGTTGAACAATACCGAAAATCCAATGTATTTTAAATATTCCAGAGGGTTTTTGAATATAATTCCGAATATGCATTTTAATTTAAAAAATGAACTCAGCTTTAAATCAACAATATAGGGAAGTATAGCAGCCGATAAATATAAAAACATAACAAAAGCGCAAACGCACAATATAATATACGAAGCCGTTGTACGCATTTGCGTATATAACCAAACCAAATCAGGATTATCTATTATTAATCTGTCGAAATAACCAAAAAACAGCTTACAGGTTAAAATTGCAATAATCAATACAGGAACGGAATTAATTATACAACCTAAAATTGCAAAAAGACCCTTTTTAAAACAATCGGAAAAACTGTCTGCGGAAACCAGATTTTGTTCCTTATAGAGTATTCTGTTATGAGAATTATATATAAAATATCCGACAGGAAAAGAAAGAATCAGACCCGAAACCACAACAACACCTGATGCAATTATACCGTATATCTCAAACTCTCCCCACGCAAGCCGGCATATATCAAAAGCCGCCAAAAAGGATGCAACCGAAGGAAAACCGATAAATGAATAAATATTATTCGGTGTAAAATTCATAACGGCAAGCGACATTTTTTCTTCAGCGCCGTCAAAATACATATATGAAGCAAAATAACTTCTTATAACTCCAAATAACAAATATAGCAACAAGAAAAAACAAATAATCGCAAAATTTTTACGAAAATCTTTCTTTTTTATAATATACAATATTGCAGTTTCAAGATTAAACTTCATTGCTATTCCTCAAAATTCTATCCATGGGAAAAATATAACACAATAAAAAAACAAGAAAAAATATGTAAAAAAAATTAATAATTTAATGCATCCCAAAAACGCATAATGTTTAAATTAATAAAATGTCCGATGAAGCCTCAAAAAAAACGATAAATAATAAGGTATATGTATAGTTCAAATTGGTACAATAACTTAATAAAACCTGTTTTTTCACCTCCCGATTGGATATTTATGCCCGTTTGGAGTATATTATATTTTTTAATATTATTGTCGATAGTTATTTATGCAATTAAAAAAACGGAACACAATAAAACCGCGGGATATATTTGTTTTGCCGTCCAGATAATTTTAAATATTTTATGGAGCCCCTCATTTTTTATATTAAAAAACATATTCCTTGCATCGATTATAATAATATTATTAAATATTTTTATTTTATTAAACATAAAATATTTTTATAAAATTTCAAAAACAGCCTCGCTGCTTCTGATACCGTATCTTATCTGGACACTATTTGCAGCATATCTGAATATTTCGTATTTGATTTTAAATTAAAATACTTTTTAAAATTTATGGGATTAAATTCATAAATAGCATGTTGTTTTGATTGAAAAAATATGTTATTCTTGTAACAAGGTATTTTGTGTTACGGCGGACATATATTTTTTAACATGGATATACCGTGTTTGGATAAGATTTACTATAGGTGCAAGTATGACAAATGAATATAATATAGTATCGGGCGATACTATGTGCAGTTATGAATTAAGCGACGATACAATATTTAACTTTGAGGTCGGCTGCGGCGACAGAATAATTACGCTCGGAGAAGATTATAGCGCAATTTTAAATTTTATATCCGACACGAGAGAAGGATATGTAAGCCAATATCAAATTTCAGAAAATATTACCGAAAATTCCGCTACAATAACAAGGATTACGGGCACTCCGAGTACAACCCCGACATCACTCGGATTGCCGACACAAAATTTAATTACCGACCATCTCACAATTACAGATTTCCTAACAAACGGAAAAGGGAAAGTAACTTTCAGCGGATACGCGGTATTTTCAGACAGCAGTTCTGCAATTCAAGACGGCAGTTATAAAAAACTGTATGATTTTATTGAAAATTTAGTCGGAACAGGAACGCACAATTTTGCTCTTACAATAACCAAAACATCATGCGAAGGGGAAGTTAACGGCTCGTTTTTAGCCGAAAACCTCAAAGCATCTTCATATAATGACACTATATACGGAAACGACGGAAATGACACTATAGATGGCGGGGACGGAAACGATACAATATACGGAGGCAGCGGAAACGACTCCCTTTCCGGCGGAAAAGGTGATGATATTATATACGGAAACGAAGGCAATGATACAATAAACGGCGGTGACGGCGATGATACGCTATACGGAAACAGCGGAAACGATACAATAAACGCGGGTACGGGAAACGATACGGTATTCGGAGGTGACGGCGATGATAAAATTTCCGCTTCGTACTCTAAAAATCAAACTTATACCAATAATTTCCACGGCGGAGCGGGAGATGACAGTATCACAGTCGGCTCCGGTTATGCGGGTAATTTTACGGATAATATATGGGGTGAAGAAGGAAATGACACATTTACCGTTAACGGATATATCGGAAATATAAATATTAAAGATGCAAGCTTTAACGACAATATAGTATTAAGCAATAACACATATGTCAAAAATACAACTTTCAACAGACGAGGTGATGATTTAATTATTTCAAGAATATCAAATTCAAATATTCAGGAAATTAAAATAGAAAATCATTTCACAAAGAATAAAAATGAAAGAATTGATACATATACATTAAATAAACAAATACATTCCCTGAAAGATACGATTATTGATGTAAATGTTGATAATTCATATACCGCAACGGATTACAAAGAAAATGTCGTATTTACCGAAGATAACGCGGTTTTAACGATAGATGAAAACTCGGGAGATACAACAGTAACGTTTAATAACGGACTTGGTACAATTATATTCAATAACGGCAATGATAATGACACTTACGGCTTTAAAGAAAGCGGTAACGACTTAATTATTACAAGAATAATAGGTAACACAACGCAATTTGAATCGGTTACCATAAAAAATTATTATTCGATAATCGAAGAAGAAAAAGAATTAAATCAAAGTATAAAAATTCAAAAAGGAGAAGCGGAGCCGGTTACGGTTTATTCCGTTTTAACAGCCCCGAATACACCTGCGGAAGTTACAAACAACTCTCAAGCCGAAACTCCTCAGGAAGTTCTGATTGATAATAATACGCAAACAGAATCTATCGTTATAGCTTCAGACAAGGGTGACAGTATAACAATAAGCAACGACATGAATAATACCGTAATAACCGGAAATAGCGAAGATGCTGAAGCTATAACAAAAGTTGAAG
>CADBOZ010000065.1 GCA_902796515.1 uncultured bacterium
GAGGCGGATGTGTATATTGCATTTGGTATATCGGGTGCAATACAACATATTTCGGGTATGAAAAATTGCAAAAAAATAATTTCGATAAATTCAGATCCTGATGCTGAAATATTTAAGTATTCGGATTATAAAATCGTTGCGGATGCAAATGAAATTATTAATGAAATTTATTCAAAATTAACTTCATAAAAATGCAAAAATAAAAAAACAGGCGGATTTATTCGCCTGTTTTTTATGATTTCTTATATTTAGTATACGCCTTTCATCATTCTCATCAGTTCACCCGGAGCATCACTGTTTTCAAGGGCAACTTCTTGAGTTATTAATTCATCTTTGTAAAGCTTATATAAATAGCTGTTAAAGGTTACCAAATCTTTATATGAGCCCTTTGATGCCAGTTTGTATATTTCATCAAATTCATTTTTAATGATAAAATCTTTGATTGTAGGATTTGAGAATAATAATTCCATTGCTACAATTCTGCCCTGACCCGATGCTTTCGGCAGCAGTTTCTGTGAAAATGATGCTCTGAATACTTCCGCAAATTGGCATCTGATTGCATCTCTTTCCGTCGGCTCAAAGAAGCTTAATACACGGTTTATGGTTTGAATTGCATTAAATGTGTGCAATGTTGCCAAAACAAGGTGTCCTGTTTCTGCGGCATATAGAGCGCTTTGTATGGTTTCGGCATCTCTTATTTCACCGATTAATATTATGTCAGGGTCTTGTCTTAATGTATATTTAAGCGCCGAATGATAATCCTTTGTATCAATTCCCACCTGTCTTTGAGTAAAAATTGATTTTTTATTACCGTATACATATTCGATAGGGTCTTCAATTGTAACAATATGCTTTTGTTTAGTTGAATTGATGTGCTCAAGAACGGAAGCTATTGTTGTTGATTTTCCCGAACCTGCTACACCCGTTATCAGGATTATGCCGTTGTCATACTTTGAAAGCCTTTCAACTGCGGCAGGAAGCTTTAATTCTTCAAAAGTCGGTATTTTGTATGAAATAAGACGTATTGTTGCTGTATGGAAGCCGAAAGATTTAGCAATATTAACTCTGTATCTTGATACCTCTTTTATTTCATAAGGATAGTCGGAATCATATCCTTCCAGCACCGTGTTCTTTAATTGAGCAGGTGCCGTGAAATTTATAATGTCTATAAGATCTTCTTCGGTAAGCTGCGCAAGCGGAGTTTTTATAATTTCACCGTCTATTCTGTATGCCGGTACTTCTCCAACGCTTAAATGCACGTCTGATGCTCCGACTTCAACAGCGTTTTTTAAAATCGACTGTAATTCTTCCTGTTTCATTTTGTAATCTCCATATTAATAAACTTACTATAACCTTATTATATAGATATTTTCAAAAATGTATATAATTTCATAAAAAAAAGCCGTCATAAGGCGGCTACTAGACTTGGGGAGGAGGTTTTGAATAAGGGCTTTGCCCTCAATCAAATTCAATATGTTATTTTATTCGTCACAATTTTTTTACTTCTTTAACTTTATTGTTTTATTTTCATCCAAATGGTGTATATTTATAAAAACGAGTAAAAAATGCATTTAATTTGATAAAATTAAAGTATGAGAAAGACGCTCGCAATATTAATTATTTTTCTGATGTTGTTGGTTCCTTTTTCTTTTGCTTCGCCTAAGAAAAAGAAGGTACCGCCCGTAAAAAATAAAATTGAATTTGCAACGAAAGATAAATTTATTCTTGTCGGTGATCTTTATTTTGCAAAGAAGCCTTCAAGTAAACCGCTTGTAATTCTTCTTCATTCTTTCGGTGTGAGTGCAAAAGAATGGAAAACTCTGGCTGAAAGGCTGAGATTAAACAACTTTAACGTACTTGCCATGGATTTAAGAGGTCATGGAAGGTCTGTTTATACCGAAAGCCTCAAGCTTAAATCAAGATATAAATTTAAGCCTGCAGATTGGCAAAAACTTCCCTATGATGTTGTTGAATCAATTAATTATGTTAAAGCAAATTATACCGGTATAAATTGCGATGATACAATAATTATAGGTGCCGATATCGGCGGCAGCGCGGGCGTAATATCAGGTTTAATGCTCAAAAATCAACCTTTAAAATTTGTTCTGATTTCGCCCATGCTTAATTTTAAGGGGTTATATATCCCGATTAAAATAGCAAACTATACAAATACCCGATTTTTTGTAATTTTGTCAAAAACAGATAAAGTGTTATTTAATTTTTATACAAAAATAAACCCGATAATTAAAACCTATCCGTTCGGAGGCCCCGGAAATCGGGTATTATTTGCAAATCCCGACAGTATCGATGATATTGTAAACTTTATTTTAAATTAAAATTAAATGATACAAAGTTGAAGCCCTTCCTGAGCTAAGGCAAGGGCTTCAACTTTGTGGCATCACAGTGGAATTATTTCTATGTGAATATATTCCACAATTAAAATTTATTTAACATGCTTCGTACTTTTTCTGAAAACTTCATGCACATTTTCGGTAGATAAAAATGCATTTTCATCAATTGATATAACAAGCTCTTTCAGTTTATACAGCTCAATTCTCGGTACTACGCAATATACCATGGTTTTTTTGGCTTTACTGTAACCGCCCTGTGCTTCAATATATGTAACGGTTTTATTAAGATTTTGGATGATTGCCTGACCTATTTCAGGGCCTTTGTCCGATATAATCCTGATAGATTTTTCTTCACTCAGACCTTGAACAATATTATCTATTGCTCTGTATGCAATTAGATAGGTTAACGTTGAATACATTGCCTGTTCCCAGCCGTATAAAAAACCTGCCGAAATAAAGATAAAAATATTTATAAACATTATTATTTCGCCGACGGAGTACGGGTATCTTTTTGAAACTTTCATTGCAAGAATTTCCGTTCCGTCCATGCAGGCATTGTTTTTTAGGACTATGCCGACACCTGTCCCTAAAATTCCGCCTCCGAACAGTGCCGCAAGCAGAAGATCATCAGTTATAACCGGTACTTTATGCAAAAAGTTAACAAAGACAGCCAAAATAGAAACGCTGTAAAATGCCATTATGACGAATTTTTTGCCAAATTCGTTTAATGCAAGCAGAACAAAAGGTATGTTAAATACAATAAGAAACATGCCGAGATTTAATTTTGTTATATAGCTTGCCATAATTGATATGCCGACAATTCCGCCGTCAATTATTTGGTTCGGTACAAGGAAGCATTCAAGTGCAAAAGCTGCCAGGAATGCGCCTATGGTGATAAAAATGATATTAATACTAATTTCTTTCATAATATTTTATGATAGAATAATCCTATGAAAAAGTATACAACTTTTATATTTATATTACTGTCTTTATTTTTTTTAACGGGGTGTGCAAGAAATAACGAGCCCGCAGACGATTTGAGTGAAATCTTAAAAAAGGGTTACATTAATGTCGGTGTAAAATCCGACTCTCCTCCTTTCGGATATTATAAAGACGGTAAGCGTGCAGGGTTTGATATAGAACTGGCAAAAGAAATTGCAGCATATATATTCAATGACTCTTCGCCGGACAAAATTCAATTTACGGATGTTACTCCGCAAAACAGGATTTCTAAATTAAATGCTAAAGATGTCGATATTCTTGTCGCTACAATGAGTGTGAATGAAAAAAGAAAGCTGGTTATTAATTTTTCAGCTCCGTATTTTGTAACCGGATTAAAACTGATGGTAAAAAAAGATTCAAAGATTGTAAGCTTAAACCAATTTTCGGCAAAAAATAAGCTCGTTGTTATTATGGGTACTACGGGAGAAAAAGTTGCGCGTCTTGTTTCCCCGAATGCTTCTTTAATCGGTGCAAAATCTTATAATGAAGCATTTAATTATTTGCAAAACGGTCAAGCTGACGGAATTCTCGGAGATGAGATAATACTAAAAGATTTTTTGAATGATGACTACCGCATAATCAACAGAGCTTATTCAAGAGAATATTATGCCGTTGCAACAAGAAAACAGGAAGAATCTAAAGAATTGTTAAATAAGATAAATATAGTTGTGGCGCACGTTTTGGATGAAAAGAAGATTGATTTTAATAAAAAAAATTAGCCGGTAAAGTTTTTTTAATCTTTTTTATTTATAATAGTTTTCAGGATAGTATTTATAAGAGTTCAAATGGATAGAAATAAAATTAAACTCAGATTATTTTTTTGGTATTTAATCTTATGGATATTTATATCGGTTGCGCTCAAATTGGGCTATTTTGTTTATTTTCCCGATACGCTTACGACAAAATCAAAATGGCTCGGCTTATTTGCAGGAGCTATAGCGGTACTTGCGTCTTCATGTAAAATTAATGAAATAATTTTATACAAATACAAAAATTCTCAGGTAACGGAACTCTGTAAATATTTTCGCAGCTTGTTTTTTGCTTTTTCAGGCAAGAGGTTTACGGTTTTATCTCTGATTTCGGTTATTCTTACCGTGTTGTTTCTTAATTTGGTAAATGCGAAGTTTACGGTATGTTTTGTCAGCGGATTACTTATTACTTTATTTGTAAATGAAATAACCCATATTATTGTTCCGAAGTGTATTGCCAGATTGCTTCATACCGATGATAACTCATTAATAAACATATATAAAATTTCATTTAACACATCAAGTGTTATATCTTTAATGAGTATCGGTTTTTCATTGTGTTTGCTGACAATTCTGTTTCATATTTACAAAGATTATCAAATACTTAACGGATATATCCTCGGGGCGGGCATTGTCGGTATTTTTGATGTTGTAAGTCTTGTTATTTCAAAGAAAGCTTCCGACCTTGCCGGAGAAATTGTATCAAATCTGGAGTATAATCTTGATGAAAAAAGAAATCCTTTATCGGGGCTAAGGACAATTTCATTTAATATTTTTAATTCATCAATATTAAATTCGGATTTTACTTTATCCTTTTTCGCGGTTTTAATTGCTTCAATGACAATCGGGTCTGAAGTATTCTATCTTCAAGGGGTGTTTTTTCCTCTTATACTTGCCGCAAACGGTTTATTTGCATCGGTTTTTGTGATATTATTCACTTCTTTCGGAAAAACCGATGCTGTTAAAAAACTTTTGCTGCTGGAAGTAGTTGCGGTATTTATATATTCTTTTATTACATTTTATTGTATAAAAGTTTGGTTCCCTGAATATAAAATGTTGTTTAATCCGATACTGACGGGAGGAATAACAGGATTAATCATTACTTTTGCAAACATATTTTCTATGTCGGAAAAATACCGTCCTGTTAAAAATATTGCAAATTCTTCAACTATGGGACTTAAAGCAATTCTTGTACAGGGGATAAGAGAGGGGGTTAAACTCTCAATATTTCCTGTTCTTTTATTGTTTGCAGCTATCCTTACTTCGTTTTTATCGTGCGCCGGAATGGAATCCCCGATGCTTGGCATATGGGGTATTTCACTCTTTGTATTATCTCTTGTTGCAACGATTGGTATGATTATTGCAATTAATTTATTTTCTTGCATTCTTGCATCAAGCAGGAATTTTAACAATATATCGCAAGAAAGTACGTTTTATGATTCTTCGGATAAGATTGAATTTATAAGAACAAAGGATTATATTTCGGGTTTTGGCAGCAATTTTATTAATGCGGTTTCTATACTTTCAACAATTATTGTAATAATTGCATATACCGTTATTGCCGGTCTTGAAGAAGCGGATTTGCTAAATCCGTTTGTATTATCTTCTCTTGTTCTTGGAGCGATAATTCCTTTTATGTTCTGTTCGTATGTAACGGGGGGAATATCCAGGACTGCAAGAAGTTTAACTTTCGAAGTAAAAAGACAGCTTCAAAAACATCCGCAAATACTAAGAAATGAAATGACGCCGGATTATTTAAAATGCATAACGCTCGCTTCAAGAAATTCCGCCATACAAGCAATATTTTATATTTTTGTTATTTGCATTATAATTTCTTTAATTTTTGTATTCTTGAAGGAAGAAGCTCTCGCGGGGCTAATTTTCGGAAGTTTACTTTCAACGGAGGGTCTGTTGTTTATTTTAAGCAATTCATCACTTGCTCTTAAAGGTGCAAAAAAATATCTTGCAAATGAATTTAAGGGATTAGACAGAGCGGAATATATATCACTTGCAGACGGACATAATATAATTGGTGAATTCGGCGAAATAGTTGTACCGGTATTAAATATGCTGATTAAATTTATGGCAATTTTTGCACTTACGTTGATTCCTTATTTTGTGAAATAATGGTAGAGATATGACTGTAAAAAATGAAAAATTTGCAATTTCAACAAAAGGATTTGATGATGTAATAGATATTACTCAAAAAATTAAGGAGTTTGTTTCTTTTTCAAATGTCAAAGAGGGCATAATAAATATATTTGTTGCATCTTCGGTGTCGGGACTTATTATAACCGAGCAAGAACCGGGAATATCCGAAGATATAAATAAACTTTTATCTTTTATGATTCCGGTGAATAAATTATACGAACATGATTCAAGATGGCATGAAGGAAACGGATTTGCGTATATCAGGGCTTCATTTTTTCAAAAAAATATTTCAATTCCGATAACAAACGGAGCTTTAGGATTGGACAAATATCAATCCGTTCTTCTGCTTGATTTTGATAATAAGGCATCGGTTAAAAACATTACATTGTCAATTGTTTGCAATCAGGATAAATAACCTATGAGAAATTCACAGCTAAAATTCTATACAAGTTTTTTAAAAAAAGGTGAATACCTTCTTTTGAAATCGAAAGATGCTTATTTTAAAAGCCACTATATATCCTCTCCTTTAAATGTTCTTACAAACTTTTCGGGTACGGCGGGCGAGGCTGTTGTTGATTATAGCGGTAAAATTACAATCTTTGTTGATACCAGATATCATATACTTGTTGAAAAACAGGTTTTTAAAGATATTGAAATATATAAAATGCCTCTGAATGAAAGCTTTTTGGATTCATTAAAAAAGAAATTTAAAAAAGATACCGTCCTATATGTTCCGTCGGATATTGATTTAACCGAATACATTAAATATGACGAATATTTTGACCTCAGAACATATAAATTAAAGGATAAATATTTAAAAAACAGCGAACTAAATACCTCAAGCCCTGTTTTTTTGGCGGATAAAAAAACAGAACGTCATGACTTTTCATATAAAATCCAAAAACTGTCTAATCTTAAACCGAATATTAAAAAAAGGCTGATTTTTAATCTTGATTATATTGCATATTTAACTAACTTAAGAAGTTTTCAAATGAAGCATTCTTCGCTGTTTCGTTCAATTTTATATCTTGATTTTGAAACCAAGAAACATATCTTATTTTTGGATAAAATTCCCGATATTAAAATAAAAAACCTGAATTTTATGCGTCTTGAAGATTTTCCTAATTTTATACAAAGCATAAAAAAGGTAATATATCTTGACTATAAAGATGTCACGTTATCGGATTTTGTTGCAATAAAAAAACCCAAAGAAATTAAAAAAGACAATCTTTCGCTGCTTTCTTCAATAAAATCTTTAAGCGAGATTAATTATATAAAAGAATGTTCGGCTAAATTGGATACTGCAATTTTTAATTTTAAAAATAAAATAAAAGCAGGCATGAGCGAGCATGACTTAGCTTGTATTTTTGAAGAAGAATTGAAATCAACCGGTTCGGTGTTCCCCTCTTTTAGTACCATTCTTGCGCTTGATGATAATTCGGCATCTATTCACTATACTAATGCCGATAAAAATAAGATTTTAAAGAAGGAAAGCCTGATATTGCTTGATTGCGGCGGATACTGGAAAAACGGATTTGCAACGGATATAACACGTACGTTCTATTTCGGAAAAAACCCGAAACCGATTTATAAAAAAATATACACATATGTTTTGAAGGCTTTTATTGCTTGTTTCTTGTCAAAGGAAAAATCCGCCTGTAAGCTTGATAGTTTAGCAAGAAAGATTTTAAAGCCTTTTGAAAAGGACGGATTTTATTTTAATCATGGACTGGGTCATGGTATAGGAACATCGGTGCATCAAAATCCGCCTGTTTTGAATTTGGTTTCAAAGGATATTATTAAATCGTATCAGGTTCATTCGATAGAGCCGGGACTTTACGGCGGATATAACGAAAAATTCGGTGTAAGGATAGAAAATTGCGTTTATTTTGACTTGAATTATAAAAGATTTAGCGTGTCAAAATTTCCTTTTGAGGAGGTTTTAATAGAGTATGGTTATCTTGATAATCAAGAAATTGAATTTATTAAAAACTGGCAAAAGGGTTTTAAAATCTAATGACGGAATTTGTTAAAATTACAAGTGTACAAAACGATATAGTTAAATACGCGGTAAAACTGCAGAACTCAAAATTCAGAAAATCCGAAAAAATGATTTTTGCTGACGGCGAAAAAACAATATCGGGTTTTATAAATGATAACATTGAAATTGAGTATTTATTTTTAAAAGAAGAAAATCAGATATATAAAAATGCAAACGCAAAAAAGGTTGTGTTTGTAACGGATGAAATTTTAAAAAAAATATCTTCGGTAAAGACCCCTTCTTCAGCTGCTGCAATTTTAAAAGAGCCCGATATTGATGCGGATGAAATTTGCAATTTGAACAAAATTGCCCTGTTTGAAGATATTAAGGATGCGGGGAATTTAGGAACAATATTACGCTCCGCGGCTGCCTTTTCAATTGAGGGGATTGTTCTTTTCGGAGATTGCGTGGATTTATATAATACAAAGGTTATTCGCTCAACCGCTCAAAATATTTTTAAACTTCCGATTATAAGAACTTCGGATAAAGATTATATAAAAAAATTAAAAAATAACCATAAATTAATCGCTACCGTTGTCGACTCAAATAAATCTTTTTCAAAAGAATATTTTGGCGATAAATTTATTCTGGCTTTCGGTTCGGAGGCTGCAGGGTTGAGCAAAGACTTGCGTGATTTAAGCGATGAAGCTTTAAGTTTAAAGATGGATAATAATGTTGAATCTTTAAATCTTGCCGTATGTGCTTCAATTGCTTTTGCGCTTATAAAATTAAACTAAAGTACATAATATTTATTAATCAATTTATTTATTGCCTTGCGATTTAAATTATGTTACTATAGTTAAACAAGGGATAGTTACTAAGAGGTCATATGCGAATTTTACCCGTAATTAATTCATACAATTCAAACACAAAACACGGTGTAAATGTAACAAAGTTTGAAAGAAAAAACGATTTTATCGGAAATTCTCCCCGTACATACACAGGTGAAGCGAGTTATGACTTAGCATATGCAAGCATGTTTGACAGTGCAATTGCCAGAGATTTGAAGCTTATGGGACTTATTTAGATTAGTTCTGTTTTTGCCTTCGCCTTTTTTTGATTTTGATATATAATACATAAATAATACAAAAAGGGGGATGTATGAAAGATTTAGCTGAAATTGGTATATTTGGCGGCTCGGGATTTTATAAATTCTTGGATGATATAAAAGAAGTTACAATTAAAACTCCTTACGGAGATACCTCTGATGCTTTAATGCTCGGTGAAATATCCGGAAAAAAAGTGGCGTTCATGCCCCGTCACGGAAGAAATCATTCAATTGCCCCGCATAAAGTTAATTACAGGGCAAATGTTTGGGCAATGAAAGAAATAGGATGCAAATCTGTTATTTCACCATGTGCTGCCGGTTCTTTGCAGCTTAATGTAAAACCCGGAGATATAGTTTTTTGCGACCAGTATGTAAACTGGACTTCGGGAAGATTGGATACTTTTTTTGATGAAAATGACATAAGACATATTTCCGCAGCTGATCCTTACTGTCCTCTTTTAAGAAAAATCGCAATAGAATCTGCTGTGGAGCTTGGATATCCTTATCATAAAACGGGTACGGTTGTTGTAATTCAGGGCCCGAGATTTAATACAAAAGCTGAAAGTGCTTTCTTCACAAAACAGGGTTGGGAAGTAATAAACATGACCCAGTATCCCGAAGCGCATTTAGTTAAAGAGCTTGATATGAAATCATTAAATATTTCTCTTATAACTGATTACGATGCGGGACTGGTTGCCGATTGCGAACCTGTTTCACATGAAGCTGTTTTAAAGGTGTTTAATGACAACATAGCAAAACTTCAAAAACTATTGTTTAAAATTGTAGAAAAAATATAAAGGGCGAATAAAATGTTATCGGTAGCTGTAATTTATTTTTTTAATTTATTGTTTATTGTATTATTGGTTTATTGCTTGTTAACCTGGATACCGGGAATTAACTGGAGTAACGACTTTTTAAGGTTTTTAAGAAATTTTTGCGAATTTTTCTTTGCACCTTTTAGAGCGTTAATTCCTCCGATAGGCGGGTTTGACCTTTCCCCGTTTTTTGCTTTTTTGGTTTTACCAATCTTTGCAAGAGCTATAGTTTTTGTATTAAGAACGCTGCATCTTTAATCCGCATAAAACAATAAAACTTAATATTGCTCTTGAAAAATTTTTTTGAGGGGCTTAATATAAAATTAAGACTCATCACTAATAATGAAGGAAAAAGTAATGAAAAAAGATATTCATCCTGATTACAAAAAAACAACTATAAAATGCGTTTGCGGTAACGAAATTGAAACCGGTTCCGTTGAAGAAAATATTACGGTTGAAATTTGTAATGCTTGCCACCCTTTCTACACGGGTAATCAAAAAATCTTAGACTCTGAAGGAAGAGTTGAAAGATTTAGAAAACGTTACGAAAAGAAATAGTTGTAACAATGGTTTTGCCCGACACCTTGTCGGGCAAATTTATACAGATTTATCTTGGGGAGTGATTGGATAATGCCTAAAAAAGAACTTGAAGTAAGACTTATTTCAATACCTGAAAATTTAATTGATACGATTTATACCGCTTGCAGAACATGTTACAGTGCTGACGGTGCGGTTGAGATATATTCCAATTTAACACAGGATAATGAAAAAAAACTTTCGTTAATAAGAAGAGTGATTTCTTCGGGTCATTATTCAACGATTGAACACATACAAATTTCTTTTGCGATTAATAATATTTCACGTGCGGCAACGCACCAGCTTGTCCGCCATCGTCATATGAGTTTTTCGCAAAAATCTCAAAGGTATGTTAACGAAAAAGAATTTAACTACATAGTACCTTCTTCCATACTGCAAAATCAAAACTTGCTAAACAGATTTGAGAGTTTAATGACAAATATTGCAGATATCTATAACGAGTTTGTTGCTGCCGGTATAAAAAAAGAAGACGCAAGGGCTATCCTTCCGAATGCCGCTGCAAGCAGCATGGTTGCCAGTTTAAACTTAAGAGAGCTGATACATCTTGCAAATTTGAGATTATGCACAAGAGCACAGCTTGAAATAAGACAACTTGTTAAGAAAATGTGCGAGCTTGTTGTTGAACGCGAACCGTGGCTAAAGGAGCATCTTGTGCCTAAATGTGAAAGATTGGGATATTGTGATGAAGATAACTCCTGCGGAAGAATGCCCCTCAAAGCCGAATTAATAAAGGAAAAAATACATGGATAATTCAATGTTTGAAAAAGTTGAAAAAATTGAACAGCGCTATAAAGAACTCGGTGTAACGTTGTCTAAGCCCGAAGTAATTCAGGATTATGAAAAATTCCGTGATTTATCCAAACAAAGAAAAACCATGGAAGAAACGGTTAATATTTATTATCAGTATAAAGAAGCTGTTGAAGCCATTAAGGATGCAAAAGAAATGCTTCACAGTGAAAAAGATTCTTCTATGCGCGAGTTTTTAAACAATGAAATATCCTCTAATGAAGCTAAAATTGAAGAGTTTGAACACAGATTAAAAGTTCTTCTGCTTCCGCGCGACCCTATGGACGATAAGGATATTATGCTAGAAATAAGAGGTTCTGCCGGAGGAGATGAAGCGAATATATTTGCCGGCGACTTGATGAGAATGTATCTTAGATATGCTCAGAATAAAGGATGGCAAACAAAAATTTTATCAATCAATGAATGCGAAGCGGGCGGTGTATCTGAAGTTGTTATATCAATTAAAGGCGGGGATAATATCTATTCTCAATTAAAGTATGAATCAGGCGTACACAGAGTACAAAGAGTTCCTCAAACCGAATCTCAAGGAAGGGTTCACACTTCAACGGCTACGGTTGCCGTTATGCCGGAAGTTGACGATGTTGAAATTGAGCTGAATATGAACGATGTTGAAATAACGACCGCTCGTTCAGGCGGTGCAGGCGGACAAAATGTTAATAAAGTTGAAACGGCAGCCCGTGTTTTTCATAAACCGACGGGGATTATGATTTTCTGTACCGAAGAACGTTCGCAACTTCAAAATAAAGAAAGAGCTTTGCAGATTTTAAAAGCAAAACTTTATGATATGGAAGTTCAAAAACAATTGCAGGAAGTAACCGACCTTAGACGTTCGCAAGTCGGTACGGGGGACAGATCTGAACGTATCAGGACATATAATTTTCCTCAAGGAAGATTAACCGACCACAGAATAGGTCAAAATCTTGATGTATGGGAAGTTATTGAAGGCAATCTTGATAAATTAATAAACATGCTTATTGAATATGACCAAAAATTAAAGCTTGAAAAACTGGCTGAAGATAACTGATTATTTAGTTTTGCTACTGTTTTATAATAAAATCCGGATAGCCTGTTCTTTCAAGACATGTGCTAAAAAAGCTTTTAAAAAGAGCATCTTCTTGCAGGTTTCTGTATATATCGGGTCTGATTGAGTGCTTTGGTTTTTGCCTTTTGATAAATTCAAATTGGTAATTATATGCATCAATCTCGGTCGGATCTATAAAATATCCTTCCGAAGTATTTTTTGCATTTGCAACGTAGGATTTATATAAGTGACCTCCCGTTGACCAGTATCTTTTGTCACTTATATTTGTGCTGAATTTCAAAAATACATCGTCCGCTATACTCTTATTCGGTTTAAAACTAAAAGCGTAAATATTTTGTATTTCTTCTTTATCTTTAAGTTCTTCGTATTCGGCTTCTATATCTTTTTTGCTTACGGCAGCTTTGCTATCCGAAGCCTGAATTAAAGCGCTGTTTCTCATTTGAATTTCTTTATACAGTTCCCGTACCAAATCCAAACATTTTTTGTGGTACTTGTCTGTTGAAAATAAAACATGAGTTTGGGCACTATGCCTCAGTTCATGCATCAAACAAGACTTATAGTATAGTTCCTTTTCGGAATCATTTAACCTTGTTGTTTTAAGATGTTTGATTATCTTTTTTACTTCTTTTTTGTAATTTTTTCCGGGCGTTACCTCTCCCGGATAATCGTTATTTTTACATTTGTTTTCATAACAATAAACAGGGTCTTTATAAAACGGATATACGGAAATAGTGTTGTCCATATAACTATAGCTCATCACATTATCATTATCCCGTGCATCACTAAAAATAAGTTTTGGTTTTTTATAACCTATATCCGAAAGATAAGGGTGATCGGAAAGAAATTCAGGAAAAATTTCATTGTAAATCTCTTTAATTCTTTCAAAATTCCATGGCTTAATTTTACCTGTATACAAAATATTAAGAGAATTAACAATACTATTTTCGGGTAAGTTGTATGAAATACCGTTTTTTGATTTACGTTGTATTATCTTTGGTTTATATAAATTCAGATAATTATTTTGAATCGTGTTTATTTTCATTATGTTTGTATAAGTCACATAAAAACATTTTTTTGCTAACACAAAATAAAGACAAATGTCTAAATAGAGAATATATCTTTAATATCCTGATAAGTCAGGGATTTAACGATGTTTCTATCGATTGAAATTACGCTATCAACAAGCGAGCGTTTTTTCGATTTTAAGGCTTGAATTTTTTCTTCTACGGTATTTTTTGTAATTAATCTGTATACAAATACCTTTTTAGTTTGTCCTATACGATAGGCTCTGTCTGTTGCCTGATCTTCAACGGCAGGGTTCCACCACGGGTCGTAGTGTATAACGTAATCCGCCCCTGTCAGATTTAATCCGGTTCCGCCGGCTTTCAGAGAAACCAGGAATATAGGAATTGTCGGGTCGTTATTAAATCTTTCGACAACTTCCTGACGGTCTTTTGTTTTTCCTGATAAGTACTCGTGTTTAATTCCTTTTTCTTCAAGCCATTTTTTAATAATATCAAGCATTCCGACAAATTGAGAGAATAATAGAATTCTGTGTTTTTCGGAAATTATTTCCTCAAGCATTCCCTGAAGCTGTTCAAATTTTCCGGATTCATTTATTCCGAGTTTTCCTTCTTTATCGTATAATCTCGGATGGCAGCAGATTTGACGTAATCTTAACAATGCCGAGAATATAGACATCCTTGATTTTTCAAGTCCGACTGTTTCAATTGACTTAAATAATTCTTCTTTTGTCGAATCAAGTACCTGCAGATATAAATCTTCCTGATCCGGTGTGAGGTTACAATATGCAACCGATTCGATTTTATCAGGCAGATCTTTTGCTACATCTCTCTTCATTCTTCTTAAAATGAACGGATAAATCTGTGATTTCAAACGCTTTTGAACTTCGGTATCTTCGTTTTCCATAATCGGATTAACAAATCTGTGGTTAAATTCATTGGCATCAAACAAAAATCCCGGCATCAGGAAGTTAAATATACTCCAAAGTTCCTCAAGTTTATTTTCGATGGGAGTTCCGGAAAGAGCAAGTCTGTGTGCGGAATTTAATTGATTACAAGCTTTTGAAGTTTGACTTTGAACATTTTTAATATTTTGTGATTCATCAAGAATTACATATCTGAATTTTTGTTTCTTTAAATCTGCTATATCGCGTCTGATAAGAGCGTAGCTTGTTATAACAACATCATATTTTTCGATTTCTTCAAATTTCTTTTTCCTGTCAACTCCCGTTAAGGTCATATATTTCAAGTTAGGAGCAAATTTATCAATTTCATTTTCCCAGTTAAATACGACGGATGTCGGGCAAATAACCAGACTGACTTCTTTTCCGTCTTTTTCTTTTGCTTTTTGAAGCAAGGTTAAGGTTTGAACCGTTTTACCAAGACCCATATCATCTGCCAGAACTCCGTTAAGCCCGTATTTATATAAAAACCAGAGCCAGCTGTATCCTTTTAACTGATATTCTCTAAGTTCGGCTTTTGAAGCTTTCGGTAGAGCCGTCGTATCCATATTTGAAAATGTTGATATTTCTTTCCAAAAATTAGAGAACTTGCGGCTCATTTTTAGTGTTATACCCATTTTTTCCATTTCGGATACAACACCTGCACGGTAGGTTTTTACTATATACCTGTCTTCATCGTTTTTATAAACGTCATATGTGTTAAACGACTTTAATAACGACATAATGTTATCCGAAGGTATTGATACCTGACCGCCTGACGGAACATTGTAGTATTTTGAACCTTCGTAAGTTAAATCTATAATTTTTTCAAAATCAACTTCCGCTTCATCAGCAAGACCTTTGAGGCTGATATAAAATTTATCCGTTCCTTCTTCAAGGAAGTCGATATCGGCAATAATCTTTAATCCTTTTTGGTTTAACTTGTAAAAAGATAAGTCATCTTTTTCTATAAATTGCCATCCTGAGCCGGCTTTTGAGATGTAATAATTATAAAAATCAATTGCAAATTCTTTATCAAGAGCAAGATTGTTTGATTGAACAGGTGCAAATCTGCATGCAAGCAGCATTTTATATGCCGACTGTTCAAATTCCATATCTCTTTTAATCCAGTACAGCAGGTCTTTATCGGGGTCTTTTATCGTTACATAAGGACTTTTATATTGCTTTTGATAAGGAACTCTTACTCCGTCGTATTCAAATTCAAGGCTTGCTTTTAAAGATTGGTCATAATCAACACCCAGTTCAACAATGCATTTTGGCGGACGTTTTTCAAATGTCAGTTTTTCCATTTCTTCCGACATATTAACCGTCATTACTTCTTTCAGCTTCGGAAGTTCTTCATATACAAATTTTCCGCCATCCGCATCTTTAATATCCGAAAAGCTCGCTTTGGTAAGATATTGAGGAATGACACTTACCGACGCATCCGTTTGGAATATTACATCTTTATATCTTCCCCATTTTAATTGTCTTGAAAAGTACCTTACTTCTTCAAAAGGATAAATTTCGTCGATGTCATTTCTTTTCCAATAAAGGCTTAACAAAACATTTCCGACGTAAGAAACATTAACATCAAGGCATAAATTCCAAATGTCTTCGGCAAAACGGATTTTTTCATGGGTTTTTGCATCAATAACATCATCCATCTTGGATAACATTTTGAAGAATTCATCAAACTTATTTATTTGAACATCATACCATCCTGATTTTTTATCAAGCCTTGACTGGCTTAAAAGCATCTTAAACATGACAATTTCACGTTTTTGAGAATTATTCAGTTCAAAGCCTTCTTCTTCCTTTTGTTTTAGAAATATTTGTTTGAATACCGCTTCTAAATCCCTTATAACTTTTTTTGTGTGTCTGTTCATAACAAGAATTGAAAAGAAATTCTGTCTGCGTTTGGGATTAAAATGAAATATGTAATCCCCTTCGGCATCTTCTTTCATCGGAAGATGTTCATCCGTTAATTTAGGCTCGATATTTAGTTTTTCATACAAAAATTCTTCATAAAAATGATTTTTTAATGAAGCAAATCCTAATGCTATTGCATGCTTACACCACGGTTCTTCAAGGGGACAATTACATGTAGGTCTGACATCCGATTTGGTAAATTTAATTCCAACGTCATAATGGTCTTTATAATTGCCTTTAACATGTGCTCTTACTATGTTCTCATTGAACTTAATATTCTCAACAAGACCTTTTTGAAAAGTTTCATAACCTCTTCTGAAAGAACCCGGCTTTGAGTTGTCTTTAAGGTATTTATTATTAAATGTGTACTTCACAAAAAATCCATTAAAACTACAGTCGCAAAACAGATACTTTATAAAGTTAAAACCTTAATTAAGGTTATTTAATACCGTATCCATATCTATAAAATATCATAGAATACTAAAAAAGCAAGAAAATTATTATTAAAAACAACTGATTTACGTAGAAATTATATTTTTAAAAATTATTAAAAAAGATGTTATCTGTAGCGATAACATCTTTTTTGAATTGTTTTTGATTTTGTTATTTAAGATAATATGTCATGCTTACATTTGCCCTGACACTTATTGTACCCGGTTCAATGGATTCAATTGCTTCGGGTGCTGCAGCTCCGTCCGATGCTACACTTTTCATCATGGCATTAGAGTATACTCTTCTTTCAACGTAATTTGAGTTTAAAGAGCAATACGGATTAATTGATTTTGGTTTACCCAGCGATGAACCAACGGAGGTTGCAACCGTGACTGCACGATTTTTTGCTATGGTTGTTGCTTTTTTCATTAAGTCATTACAAACGCTTTCCGTATTTTCAAGGTAAAAATTCAAATTATCCACTCTTTTAACGCCGTTATCCATGGCAATTTTTATTATTTCGGAAGCTTTTGATAAGTCTTTTAACTTAACTTCAAAACCGTTTGTTACTTCATATTTTTGGAAAATTCTAACCCTGTCTTTGTATGAATAAACACTGTTTACCCTGAAAGCTATTGTTTTTACGCTTTCATTTTGATTTAGTTTCTTTTTAATTTCATTAACCGCATTATTTACAAGTTTATCATTCTTTGTTTTAATGTCGTTCAGGTTTATTCCCGAATTTTCAACATAAAATTTTACTTTTAACGTGTCAGGTTCTATATCTGAATTTGCACTGGCATCAACCGATATAACCGATTCCTGAGCACTTGTTTCAACGGCTGTTGAAGACGGATAAAGTAAAACCAATAAAATTGTTAAACAAAGCATGGAAGCGCATGCAATTAATTTTTTCATAATTACTCTCCTTTAATTATTTTAATCAACTCTTCTTCGCTTAATATTTTTATCCCTAATTCCTGTGCCTTTGTTGCTTTTGAACCGGGATTTGAACCTATAACAACAAAATTTGTATTTTTAGATACGCTGTTCGGTGTTTTTGCGCCCAGTTCTTTGAGCTTGTTCTGGGCTTCATCCCGTGACATTGTATCAAGCGTTCCTGTTATGACAAAACTTTGACCTTTTAATCTTAAATCTTTATCCTGAGAATATTTATTTTTTATTTTTATACCCGATTTTATCATTTCGTCTATCATATCAAGATTTGATTTATCGTTGAAAAAATCAACTATATTTTTCGCCATTTTGTCGCCTATGCCGTCAATTTGCGCCAAACTGTCGTAGTCCGCTTTTTTAAGTGAAGCTAAATCAATATAATTTTGAGCCAAAATATCACTTGATTCTTTACCGACAAGTTTTATTCCAAGAGCATTGATAAATTTTGAGAATATGACATTTTTTGAATTTTCAATCGCATTTAAAAGATTTGTTGCCGATTTTTCTTTTATTAAATTTAGCGTAAGCAGTTGTTCATAAGTAAGCTTGTATAAATCAGACGGACTGTAAACATATTTTTTATCTACAAGCTGTTCTATGATACTTTCCCCGAAACCGTCTATATCCATAGCCTGTTTCGATACAAAATATTCTAATCTTCCCATTATCTGTGCCTTGCAGCCGTTTTTATTCGGGCAATACATTGCAACTTCGCCTTCGGGTTTAACTAATTTTTCCCCGCAGCACGGACAAAATTCAGGCAGAATAATAGGTTTTGATTTTGCTGTTTTTCTTGAACGGACAACTTTCGGAATAATCTCCGCCGCTTTTTTAATAAGTACTTCGTCATAAAGAGCAATATCAAGTCTTGATATTTCGTCATAATTATACATTGAAGCTCGTGAAACTATGCTTCCCGATAAACTTACCGGCGTTACAATTGCAACAGGCGTAACAACTCCTGTTCTTCCGACACTGAATTCAACATCAATAAGCTCCGACCAAACCTCTTCGGGCGGAAATTTAAAAGCTGTTGCCCATTTGGGTGCACGGGAAGTAAAGCCAAGTTCGTTTTGTTTGGCAAAAGAATTAACCTTGATTACAACCCCGTCTGTTGCATAGTTTAATGTTTTTCTGTAGTCTTCCATTTTCATACAGAATGAAATTGCATCATTTATATTTTTGCATATTCTGTAGTTGTTTACTTTAAAGCCTAACTGTTTGCATCTTTTCATAGCATCCGTATGGGTCAGTATTTTTTCTGATTTATCAAGAATTGCCGTATAAACAAATATTGATAAATCACGGCTTGAAGTAACCGCAGGGTCGAGCTGACGGATTGAACCGGCTGCTGCATTACGTGGATTTGCGAAGGTTTTTTGATTGTTTTTTATCTGTAATTCGTTGAGCTTGTTAAAAGAGTCCACCGGCATATATATTTCGCCCCGAACTTCAATATCGACTTCTTCAAAAAGCTTTAAGGGAATGGCTTTAATTGTTTTTAAATTATTGGTAATATCTTCTCCGATAACGCCGTCCCCTCTTGTCAATCCTTGAACAAATTTTCCTTTTTCATAAGTTAAGCTTACCGCAAGCCCGTCTATTTTTAGTTCTGCCGCAAGCTCGATATCGGAATAATTGTTACCAAGTAAGCTTAATTGATTATTGTTTGTTTCTCCGACATCCTTTAGAACCCTTTTATACCATTCTCTAAGCTCATCGTAATTATTTGAATTATCAAGACTGTATAATCTTATTTTATGCGGAACCTGATTGAATTTCTCGCTTATTCCGCCGACACGTTGTGTCGGACTGTCCGGTGTTATTAAATCCGGTCTTTGACTTTCCAAATCTTTTAATTCTCTGAATAACTTGTCGTATTCCCAATCTTCAAGCTCAGGGTTATCTTCAACATAATATTTGTATGAATTTATCTCAAGCGTTTTGCGTAAATATTTAATTCTATCTTGTATGTCCATAGCAATTATTTTAATATAAATGTATGAGTATAATCAAATTGTTATCAAAAAAATTAAAACGAAATATCTTTACCACACCGTCACATAATCGTATTGCCTATTTTTCAAAACAATATAAAAATTTCTATGAGGATGACTATTCCGAAATAGAAGGTTATGATAATCTTTCAGACCCTAAAAATTCAATTTTGATGTCTGAAACAAGGACGGCGGAAATATTAAATGCCGGTCACAGCTATTATATTACTCAAGGTGCAACAAGCGGGATTTTATCCGCTATGAAAGCGCTTTTAAATCCCAATGACAGCGTACTTGTTGCAAGAAATTGCCACAAATCGGTTTTTAACGGGCTTATTTTGACGGGTGCAAATGTTGACTGGTTTATGCCCGAAAGTAATGCAGAATGGGGAATATATACTCAAATTGACCCGAAAAAGCTTAATTCAATTCTTGATATAAATAACTATAAAGCTTTTATTATGACAAGTCCGACTTATGAAGGCGTAAATTCGGATATTGAGCAAATTGCAAAAATATGCAAAAGCCATAAGGTTTATCTTATAGTTGATGAAGCACATGGCGCATTAAACTATTTTTCAAACTTACTTCCAAAATCCGCAATGGAGCAAGGGGCGGATGTCAGTATTTTATCTCTTCATAAGACTGCAGGCGCTCTAAACCAGACAGCTATCTTAAATGTTTCAAAAAATATTCAGGGTATTGAAGAAAGAGCTTTTCAAAATGCGGTTAATATTTTTGAAACAACTTCGCCTTCGTATCCGCTTCTCGCTAATATTGAAGCCTGTATTCAATATTTGAGTTCAAATAAAGGGAAAATTCAAGTTGATGAGTTATTTTCCGATATCATTGAATTCAGAAATGAGCTGACCCGCTTCGGTATTGAATTTTATGATGAAAAATATCATGATTCATCAAAAATTCTGCTCAGGAAAAAAGGGATATCGGGAAGCGCATTATCCGATATTTTGTTTGATAAATATGATATTGAAGATGAGATGACAAATTCAGTAAGCACGCTTTATTTAACCGGTATCGGAACAACAAAGAGTAAACTCAAAAATTTACAAAATGCCCTTATAAATGTTCCCGTTGACAGTTCTTTTGAATTTGAGAAAGTTGAATTTCAACCTTTTCCTCTGGTAAAAATTCAACCTGTCGGAACTTTTAATCAAAAATATGATTTTGTAAAAAAAGAAGACTCTGTTCTTAAAATTTCAAATAAACTTATTATGCCTTATCCTCCCGGTATCGGTCTGCTATACCCAGGTGAAGCTATACAGGAATGGCATTTAAAATATTTAGATGATAATGTTGAGGTAATTGTATGAAAAGAGCTGTAGTAATTGTTGTTGATTCGATGGGAATAGGAGCTATGCCCGATGCTGCCGAATTTGGCGATGATTTATCGGTTAATACAATATGTAACATTGCAAAATCCACGGGCGGACTCAATGTTCCAAATTTTGAAAAACTCGGATTGGGTAATATAAAGGATATTACGGGGGTAAATAAGGTTGATAATCCCCTTGCAAGCTACGGGATTTTAAAGGAAAAATCCAAAGGAAAAGATACAACAACGGGACATTGGGAAATTATGGGGCTTGCGCTCGATAATCCTTTCAGGACATATGAAAAATTTGATAGTGAAATTATAAATGAGTTTATATCAAAAACGCAATGCAAAGGAATTTTAGGAAATTATCCCGCTTCGGGGACTAAAATTATTGAAGATTTGAATAAAGAACATCAAAAGACAAAATTTCCGATAATTTATACTTCTGCTGACAGCGTGTTTCAGATTGCACTTGATATAGATTTAATACCTGTTGAAACTTTGTATGATTGGTGCAAAATTGCAAGAAAAATACTGGACGATAACAACTGCGGCGTTTCAAGAGTCATTGCAAGACCCTACCGTGTTGTTAATAATAAACCCGAAAGAATAGGTTCTTTAAGACATGATTATTCTGTCGAACCGCCGAAAGATACTTTACTTGATATCTTAGTAAAAAACAACAAAAAAGTGCTGGGTATCGGAAAAATTTATGATATTTTTTGCGGCAGAGGGATTACGGAAAAAGTTCTTACAAAAGGCAATACTGACGGATTAAATAAGACTCTTGATGCGATAAAAAATTCAAATTGCGATTTAATATTTACAAATCTTGTCGATACGGATATGTTATACGGTCACAGACGGGATGTAATTGGTTATAAAAAAGCTATTGAAGAAATTGATTCATTTATTCCGAAATTTACGGATTCTATGAAAAATGATGACATACTTATTATAACAGCTGATCACGGTTGCGACCCGACATTTAAAGGTACGGATCATACGCGTGAAACCGTTCCTTACTTAATGTATTCCAAAACATCAAAACCGGAAAATATCGGTGTTAAGGATACCTTTTCATATATTGCCGATGTTGTTAAATCTCATCTTATGTAATATATCTTAATATTTCATTGATTATTTTCATAAAATAAAGTACAATTTATTGTTCTGTGGAGATAGGTATGCTAAGTTTAAATTCATCACTGCAAAATCAGAAACAACAAGTTATCAAACAGCAATATAATAAAATATATGCCCATGAACTTGCACACAAAACTGCGGGAGGCTCTCTTGCAGGCAGTATTGTTATTGAAAAAAACTCGGAAGGCATTCCCGTAGCAGGTCATGTTAATATTAAAATGCCTGTTTTGGATAAAAATAATCCTGACAAAACAATCAGAGATGCAAAAACGGTTATAAACTCTGCTCTTGCACCGCATGATCCTTCCTCACAGGATTATAAGGTTGCGGCTGCCGCAAAATCCATACTTAGTGAAGCAGAAAAATGTAAAAGCGAAAGAAAATTGAATTTTCTTGCTTAATATTGCCGCCCCATTTATAAGGATTAAGATATGATAGACAAAATTAATTTTACTGCCAGAGTCGGTTTTTATTCCACTCTTCATAAGAAGCCCGCACAACTTGCAGGAAGAATGGATAATATTTCAAGATTATTCGAAGGAAAAACAAAAAATTCAGACAGCAGATTAATCGTGGAAGCTGATGAAGGAAGAAAAAACGACAGATTCGAGTTATACAATTATAATTACAAAGAGCATCTCGGAAGTTACGTTGCTCCTTTCAGCTCCGTTTTGGCACACTTATCCGATGACGAAGCCGCTAATGAATTATCGGGCATTCTGAATACAATGGAAGCTTGTATGGGCGAACAGGAATAAAACCTATTCTTTGGTTTTTTTGAAATTTGAAAACCAGTTGCCCTTGGTTATTGCAACTTTACCCGAGCGGACAAACTCTTTAATTCCAAACGGACGCACAAGCTCCGAGAATGTTTTTACTCTTTTTTCGTCACCGTCTATTTTAACGGTATATGTTTTATCGGTAACGTCCATAATGTTTGCGCCTGCTTGAGATACGATATTCATAAATTCTGCTCTGTTTTCGTCATTCACAAAAACTTTGATAAGCCCTATTTCGTATTCAATAGCCTCTCCCATTGAAAGATTTGCAACTTTTATAACTGGTATCAGACGGTTTAATTGTTTGCATATTTGCTCGATTGTGGCGTCATCCCCCTGTGTTACAATTGTTATTCTTGAATAAATGCTGTCAGCGGTAGGTGCTACGGTTAAACTTTCAATATTGTATCCTCTCCCTGAAAATAAGTCGGCAATTCTTGATAATACACCGACTTCATTGGATACAAGTACGGAAATAGTATGACATTTACTTTGATTTATATTTATATTTGAACTCATAAATCAACAATCCTCTTCAGATAATAAAACGTTATCAATCGGTTTACCTGCAAGCACCCACGGATACACCATTTCAAAATTCTCGCATACAAAATCTATCATAACTGCGCCGTCGAATTCAATTGCTTGCTTTAATGCCGGTATAATTTCCTCTTCTTTTGTTACTCTTATTCCGAGAGCGCCGTAGCTTTCGGCTAATTTTACAAAATCAGGAGATGATATCTTTGTTTGGGAATAATGACCGTTGTAAATCTTTTCCTGCCACTGTCTTACCATACCGAGATAACCGTTATTTATAATGCAATTTATTACTTTAAATTTATAATCCATGCAGGTCATCATTTCCTGAATATTCATTTGTATAGAGCCGTCACCTGCTATATTAAGAACATATTTATCTTTTGAATTCAGTGCAAGATATGCTCCCATTGCCGCAGGAAAGCCAAACCCCATTGTACCTAATCCGCCTGAGGTTATAAATTTTCTCGGTTTATTAAATTTGAAATTCTGAGCAGTCCACATTTGATGCTGTCCGACTTCGGTTGACACAACGGGTTCGTCTTTTTTTGTGTATTCATATATTGTTCGAAGGACTGTAACCGCACTTAATTTGTCTGATAATTTTTGCGGAATTGCTTTTTTCTTCTTCCATTCTTCAATTTCAGCCAACCATTTATCTTTAAGCTCGGTGTTTACTTCGTGTTTATCCTTATCCATTTGATGAAGCATTGCGGATAAGACATTTTTTATATCGCCGACTATCGGAATATTTGCTTTGACATTTTTTGAAATAGAGCATGGGTCTATATCAACATGGATAACCTGCGCATCTCTTGCAAACTTTTTCAGGCATCCGGTAATTCTGTCGGAAAATCTTGTCCCTATTGCAAATATAACATCGGCATTTGAAACGGTCAAATTCGCACAGTAATTACCATGCATACCCATCATCCCAAGACCGTTTTCAAGATAATCCGAATATGTCCCCGTACCCATAAGTGTATGTACAACAGGAATTGACAGCCTTGTTGCAATTTCTTTTAATTCCCCGTGCGAATTTGATGCCACAACTCCGCCGCCTGATATGATTACAGGTCTTTTTGCTTCGTATAATGTATTTAATGCTTTTTGAATTTGCAGCGGATGACCTTTGTAGTTTGGATTATAGCCGATAAGTTCAACGTTTTTAGGATATGTAAATGTATGCTTTGCATTAAATATATCAACAGGAATATCTATAACAACAGGCCCTTTTTTTCCTGTTGTTGCAATATAAAATGCTTCTTGAACTGTTTTTGCCAAATCTTTTACATCTTTAACAAGATAATTGTGTTTGCAGCATGACCTTGTAATACCTACTACATCCGCTTCCTGAAAAGCATCTCCCCCGATAAGAGAGGAATTTACCTGCCCTGTTATCAAAACAAGCGGTGTTCCGTCATAATAAGCATTAGCAAGTCCTGTTACGGTGTTACAAGCGCCGGGGCCCGATGTTACAATTGCAACTCCGGCACGTCCCGACACTCTTGCATATCCTTCTGCTGCGTGCACTGCAGCTTGTTCATGACGTACAAGATAGTGTTTAATGTCGTCCTGTAGATAAAGAGCATCATAAAGAGGCAGTACCACCCCGCCCGGATAACCGAAAACCTGTTTTACACCTTCCTTTAGAAGTGATTTTATTAATATTTCAGCACCGCTGTACATTATTTTATTCATAATTATTACCGTTAATCCTCTTGTTGAAATTATACTATAAAATATCTTATCGGGCTTTTTTTAACAAAATATAAAATATTATTTTAAAATTTACAATTTTATTTTTTGCTTGATTTTATAATAAAATAGTTCAAGGAGTTTTTTATGTTTGATTATATTAAAGGTGAACTGGTAAGTAAAAATTATCCGTATTGTACGGTTGAATGTAACAATATCGGTTACGATATATTCGTAAATTCAAGAACATTTTCTTCACTCGGTGAATTGGGTGACAGTATTAAAATTTTCTTAAAACTAATTCATAGAGAAGACAGTATGTATCTTTGCGGATTTAACAAAAAACAGGACAGAGTCATTTTTGATATTTTAACTACGGTATCGGGTGTGGGTGTAAAAGTTGCATTATCGCTTCTTGATGAATTTAATTCAAACGAGCTTATAGAAGCTGTTATAGGAGAAAACCATAAACTTATTTCAAGAACAAAAGGTGTCGGCCCTAAAATGGCACAAAAGATTGTTCTTGAATTAAAAGATAAACTTGTAAAACAAAATTTATCGGCAAATGTTATTTCCTCAAGTTCCAATAACTCCGCTATTTCAAATGAAACACTTGTTCAGGTTCAAACAATACTTCAATCTCTCGGCTATAGTCAAAACGAATACAACAAAGCCCTTCAAGAAGCGGCAGAAAATCTTAAAAAGGATGATGAACAGGAGCTGTTAAAAGAAGCTCTTAAAATATTGTCGGTATTTTAAATTTACTTTGTTGCTTTATTTTTTTCGTTTTTACAATTTACAACCTTTGTTGAAAGTAATTCAGCCATTGTTTTACAAAGATATATCAGATTGTTCCCTAAAGCGTTACCATCGGATCTTTCGTTGTCAGATTGAACCAACAGTTCGCAATCAGGTGCTCTTCTGCTTATCTGTATTCGTAATAATGTAACCGTTATAACCTTGTATTATTATTTTAAAAAATTCAATAATTTTTTTGATATAATAATTGTATTGAATAAGTATCTTGAAGGATAGAATATGAATTTTAAATTTATGAAAAATAAATGCGAGCTTAGAGTGTTGTTTGCGTCCGCAGAGGTGGCTCCGTATTCAAAAGTCGGAGGATTGGCTGATGTTGTTGGCGAATTACCGCTGTATCTTGATAAGCAGGGTGTGGAATGTGCAGTATTTACCCCATTGTACGGGTGTATCGATCAGAATAAATATAATATAACAGAACTTGAAAATTCCGAATTAAAGATTAATATGGGTCATTCGCAGCACATCTTTAAACTAAAAATGTGCGAAATACCAAAGACAAATGTTAAAGTCTTTTTTGTGGATAATCCTAAGTATTTTTCATGCTTCAATGTTGTTTACCCCAAGTGGTGCGATGAAATGTATGAAATGCAAAGATATGTTGCGTTTTCTCTTGCAACATTAGAATATGCAAAGCTTTTAAATTTTAAACCCGACATAATCCATGCTAATGATTGGCATACGGCTATGCTTCCGGTTTATTTAAAATCAAATTACAAATACGATGAATTTTATAAGGATACAAAATCCGTATTTACAATACATAACCTGGCTTATCAAGGCTCTTGCGATAAATCAATTATTGATTTTGCAAATATGCGTTGGGATAATGTATACAGAGATGATTGCTTAGAACACTACGGCAGAGTGAACTGGTTGAAGGGTGCATTGTATTGTGCGGATAAAATAACAACGGTTTCTCCGAGATATGCCTCTGAAATTCTCGGGAGTGACTACGGCGAAGGTATGGACTATACTTTAAGAGGGCAGACCTACAAGCTTTGCGGTATTTTAAACGGTACGAAATATGATAAAAAACCTTTTAATATTAAAGAAAAAGCCCAATATAAAGAAGAAATCCAGCATGCTTTCGGTTTGCCGGTTAATCCGAACCGACCTATGGTTGCTATGATTTCAAGACTGGTATATCAAAAAGGTTTGGATTTAATTGATTTTGCTAAATTTGAATTAATGAAACAGCCTTGTGACTTTGTATTTTTGGGCACAGGTGAGGACAGTTATCAAAATATGCTTATATGGGCTTCAAATAACTCGTCAAATATAAGGGCATGGATTGATTTTAAAGCGGATTTATCCGAAAAAATATATAAAGCTTCGGATTTATTTTTAATGCCGAGTTTGTTTGAACCTTGCGGTATTTCGCAAATGATAGCAATGAAATATGCGTCCGTGCCTATTGTGAGAGCAACGGGCGGTTTGGATGATACGGTTGTTGCTTATCCTAATGATAAGGCTAACGGTTTTAAATTTTTAGGATACGATGCTCAATCAATGGTAAATGAAATTAAAAACGCCATATGGACTTACTATGACAGAAAAGATGATTTCAAAAAATTAATGAAAAATTGTTTAAATACGAAGTTTACTTGGGATGATTCTGCAATGAAGTACAAATTCTTGTATCTTGATGCTTTAAATAAAAAGAATTTTTGATATAATTCAAAAAAAGGTCTTTTGTCACAAAAAACCAAACAAAAGACCGTGCTTGAATAAGTAGAGAGTTAATAAGTAATTTACTTTTCTAAATAAGTTTTCGTTCTGTTTATCCAAAATGAAAGCTTATTTTTATTATTTTCAGATTTAATTATATTTTTAAGAAAAGTCTTCAGGTTTTTTATTTCTATTTTTGTATTTTTAATTACGGAATTGAGGGATATAATTTCACATTTTTTGTCATTAATTATTTCGCCGTAAATGTTTAATATAAAGTCGTATTTGTTTTTGGCGTTGTATTCCGTAAATAATTCACTTAACTTAATTGAAACACTGGAAATTGAAAAATTCATTTTTCTTGCTATTTCCGCTCTGGATAATCCCGAAAGCAAGTATCTCATTATCTTTTTGTGCGCATCTGACAGCTTTGTAAGTCGTTTTTGCATCTTAATTCCGTAATTAATAAAGTATTGTAAATAAATAATTTATTATGTTATAATATCCTTGACTTATAACAACAAATAAATAGTACACTAATAGTTTATATTTGTCAAGCGTTGGTTTATTTTGTTTTTAAAGAGAAGTAAATAATGTCTGAAAGTACTGTAGGAACTAGATTTAAAAAAATTAGAAAAATTCTTGATATGTCGCAAGAAGAACTTGCAAGTTTTTTAAATGTGACAAAACAAGCAATTTCAAATATTGAAAATTCAAAAAGTTTGCCGAGTATAACCGTCATGGCAAAGCTTGCAAAAGAATATGACATCAATTTAAACTACTTGATTGCTGAAATCGGTGAAGTTGTTTTAACTAAAGATAAAAATTATAAGTCAATCAGAGATTTACTTATGGAAGAAGTAAATAAGTTTCTTGATGAAAGAGGAGTATAATTTTATTTTTCTTTTGGATTAAGTTTTGTAAATTTTTCTTCAAAAATTATAAAGTTACGATATAAATATTCCGTTTGTCGTATTTGTGTAGAAAATTTGGAATGGAGAAAATTTATGAGTTTTGATGTAGGCAAATTTGAAGACGGTAAAAATCTAAACAATCCGAAAATCGAAAACGAGAAAGACTTGGAATTCTACAAAGCTAAGGTTGAAGAGTATAATTCGGCTTTTGATAAAGTCGAAAGTATTTTTACGAATAGCGACGGAAGACCTTCAAATGATTTTTGGGAACTAAGAAATCAAACAATATTTGATTCACCGCAAAACTATTTAAAATCAATGAATAAGCTTGATAGAGCCATGGGACAACTTGTTGACTTAGATGGCGACGGTAAATTAAGCGAAAGTGAATACGGAACGGTTCTGGATGAAATTCATCGAACCGTCGGCTGGAACCATAGTACAATTACGTATGGCGACCTTTATGAAGTTGCAAAAGATATAAAAACACGTGCTAATGCAACTTTAAGCTTTGAAGATAAAAAATTAAAATCAAACCAAAACGGTAAAACGCCGACACCTGCTAAAACAGCTGCAGATGAAGTTGAAGCTGCAAACCAAAACGGTAAAACGCCGACACCTGCTAAAGCAGCTGCAGAAGAAGTTGAAGCTGCAAACCAAAACGGTAAAACGCCGACATCTGCTAAAGCAGCAGCAGAAGAAGTTGAAGCTGCAAACCAA
>CADBOZ010000066.1 GCA_902796515.1 uncultured bacterium
TGTATTTTTTCCCATGAACCGGCATCGATTTTACCGACTTTCGGAAGTGTTACGGATTCTTTTGTATAAACCGCAACCATACCATGGCTTCCGTTATTCGATGCACCTGCTTCCGCAACATTCAACACTTTTTTTGTGTTTAAAGGTGTTGCTGCCGCAATAGTTATTGCAAGCACGGTTGTAACAATAACCGCCTCTCCTATCGTAAAGGCATGTTTTAAGCTTAATGCCTCCTTTTTTTTGAAATGTTTTTTCATTACTTCACTCCGTTTTTATACTTACTAATTTTATATTTCAGACAATATACCAAATATCATATCTTAAAAACTAATCACGAAACATGATGCAGAAATTAAATCATGTAATAATATTACAAATTCAAAACCTCCGAAAAGTTGTTCCGATTTATTATAATTTTCGTTTAAAATAAAACAAAAATTGCAATACCGATATTTAATTCCCCAATAATATTAAATTATAACCTCCAATTTTAAAAAATCTTTACAAATTAAATTGATAGACTAAATCCTTGTATTTTACCGTTATTGGAAATTTATCGGTATCTTCAAAGAAGAAGTAATAATATTGGCTTTTCCTCGGAGATATCGATGTTGATGTTTTTACGGTATGTTTTAAAATTTGATTTCCTTTTGCTTCAAGGTAATTGTAAGCGGATTTACTTGTTTCTTCGGCAGAATTTTGAACCATGGTTTGATTAAATTCATTATAATTTGCATTCATGCCGGTCATGTTTGTAATTGTTGAAGAGATATTTCCCATAGCCGACATAGACGCATTTTCCTGATTTTGCCATATGCTGAGATAATTATTTGAGGTTATAAATTGAATATTTCCGGACGGATTTTTGATATTAATATCTTCAACTTTAAATACATACGGTGTTTCGTATGACAGATTTTCAATTTTCACATATAAAGCCAGCAACTCCGGAACCGGAGTCCTTGAGATACCCATTTTAACATTTACATTTCCGGAAGTTTTTTTGTAAGTATTGAAAAGAAAGTCTTCCTGAGTTTTTACATTTTCATTATTTGTTGCAACGTAGTCATTACCTGTGTATGAAAGAGTGGAACACCCGCACATTAAAAAACTTAAAAATAAAAATATGCTAAATATAGAACTCTTTTTAAATATATCCTTCATTATTTTAAATTTCTAATCCAAATAAAATACGGTAACAACTTTATGTGATTCTTCGGCAAACTCAACCGCTTTATGAAGCGTGTTCGAAGAATGCGAAAGAAAACATATTAACTGCTGACATTCGGATATTATCTCTCTGTTACATATCCTGCTTGCATCGGCCAGAGTCATCATTGCTCTGTCGGGGTGTTCAATAATATTCGGAACTCCAATCAGCTGATCCTGAACATCGGAAGGCTGCTGACCTATTGTTTGCGGTAATATTATTTTCAGCTTTTCGGGATTTGCCTTAAGTGCGCCTCTTATTGCAGCTGCATTTGTCCCTGATGAACCGCCTGATGTAATTATTGTATTGCCTTGCATAACAAGACTTGTTGTTAATGTTTCAATAATCTGCTGGTGAGTTATTGTAAGGTTTCTTGAACCTATAATTGCAATTCTTTTAGCACTCTGTCTTATTGTTGCCAATTCTTGTGCCAGTGTATCAACATCTTCCCCCTCGCTATGGCTTACTTTATCCATATCTTCAACGGGAACCATAATTGAGGGCTGATTTTGATTTTGAGTTTCGTCCATATTTTTTACTTATTCCTTTAATTTTTTTTGCTATATAATAATAACATATTTCTTAAATTTTGGGAATATTTTATACAATTTAGGGGAGTAAATTTAATTTATGTACACCATGCCCGAATTCTTACAAGGGTTAAACGAAGAACAAAATGATGCGGTAATATCAAAAAACGGCACTGTATTAGTCCTTGCAGGAGCAGGCTCGGGCAAAACAAAGGTATTAACTTCAAGGATTGCTTATCTGGTCAAAGAAGGAGTCAGCCCGAATGAAATCCTTGCCGTAACATTTACCAATAAAGCCGCACGCGAAATGCAGGAAAGACTTTCAAAATACCTCGGTGAAGACATAGTTAAAAGAATGTGGGTAGGATCATTCCACAATATTTGCGGAAGAATTTTAAGAAGAGATTTGGAAAATTATAAAACCCGCGACGGAAGGAGTTGGGATAATAATTATGTCATATATGACGATACGGATACAAAAACAATAATTAAAAATGCTCTTAAAAAACTGAATATTGACGAAAAATCTTTTGAAATTAAATCCGTGAAAGCAGCTATTTCAAACGCTAAAAATAAAATGCAGGATGCATATACTTTTGCAACATACGCAAAAGACTATTACAACCAAAAAATCTCCGAGGTTTATTACGAATATGAACGTCAGCTTGCAAACAATAATGCAATTGATTTTGATGATATGCTAATGCTGACCGTTAATCTTCTGAAAGAAAACGAAGAAATAAAAAATAAGTATGCATCAAGATTTAAACATATACTGGCTGATGAATTTCAGGATACAAACAAGGCGCAGTATGATTTAATAAACATGCTTTATCCTACAGACGGTTCAAAGGACAAAGAAGGTTCATTATTCGCAGTGGGAGATGTTGACCAATCAATTTATTCCTGGCGCGGAGCTGATTTTAAAATAATTTTAAATTTTCAATCGGATTATAAAAATACAAAACTTATAAAGCTTGAAAAAAATTACCGCTCAACAGGTAATATTTTAAATGCCGCAAACGAAGTAATCAAAAACAACGAAGAACGTCTTGAAAAAAACCTTTATTCCACAAAAGGTGAAGGTGAAAAACTCACCGTTTTTGAAGCCAATGATGATTTCGGCGAAAGCAGATATGTAGCTAAAAAAATTGAAAACATAAGAAGAAAATACTCCGATATTGCAATTTTATACAGAACAAACGCACAATCAAGATCAGTAGAAGAAGCAATGATGAGCTATTCTATCCCCTATAAAATGGTAGGCGGGTTAAAATTCTATGAAAGAAAAGAAATTAAAGATATTATTGCTTATTTGAAATTAATATATAACCACAACGATTCTCAGGCTCTTAAAAGAATTATAAATGAGCCGAAAAGAAGTATCGGTGATACAACAATGGAAAAATTAAGCAAATGGGCTGATGAAAATGATTTAAGCATATATGAAGCACTTAAGCATCTTGATAAAACCGAAGATTTTAATGCAAGGACAAAAAGTCTGCTTACCAATTTTTATGTAATGATTGAAGAAATTACGGGATACCAAAATTCATACACATTATCCGAATATGTAAGTTTTGTTCTTGACAAAACAGGATATGTAAAAAGCCTGCAGCAGGAAGATAGTATTGAAAATCAGTCCCGTCTTGAAAATCTGCAGGAATTTGTAAATGTTGTAAAAGAATTCGAGCAAGACGACTTTTCTCTGGAGAGCGAAGATGATATGGGAATGCTCGGAAATTTCCTTTCTCAGGTAGCTCTTGTTTCGGATGTGGATGAAGTTAAAGATGAAGAAGACTCCGTAACCTTAATGACTCTTCATGCCGCAAAGGGATTGGAGTTTCCGATTGTATTTATGGTTGGCATGGAGGACGGCATCTTCCCGCACGGAAGAAGCATAGCCTTCGGAATATCCAATTCCGAACTTGAAGAAGAAAGAAGGCTGATGTATGTCGGAATAACCCGTGCAAAAGAGAAATTATATCTGACATATGCTAAATCAAGAAAAGTCTGGGGCAACTATCAAACAAATCCGAAAAGCAGATTTCTTGATGAAATTCCGGCAAATTTAATTGAAGAAGATAATATTCAAAAAACCGGAAGTGATAAATATCAAGGAAAATCAAGTTTTTCAAGCACAATTTCCAAAATTAAAGAAAAGAAAAATTATGCAAAAAGTTCATCGGTTTATGAAAAAAGCGCACCTTTGCCTGCCAATAATCTTTTAAGTTCAATTGCAAAAATTAAACAAAGCGCCGCAAAAGCAAAAGAACAAGGAAATATTAATACCGGTAAAATTAATTTAAAAACCGTAAATGCAAAGATTGTTAAAACCAAAAAGCAGGAAGAAAAGTCCGAACCGCAGCAAAAAATAAGCATTCAGGAAATGATTAAAAAAGCAAAGGAACAGGCTGCAAAAAAAGATGTTTTTCAAAGAATAGAGAAATTATTTCCCGTAGGCACAAGAGTTTTTCACACAAGTTTCGGAGTCGGTAAAATAACGGATGTTATAAAAGAAAATAATATTTCAAGTTACATTGTGGAATTTACAAAATCCGGCAAAAAAACACTTGATGCAAACACTTCAGGATTAAAGACATTTTAATTAATCCAAATTAAAAAAAATTAACAATATGTATATTTGGTACATTCTCCTTTTATACTATAATTATAGAAAGAGGACATCAAATTGAGAATAATAGCGAAAAATCTTGTAAAAATATACGGGGACAGATCTGTTGTAAATGATGTGTCTTTTGATGTAAACAAAGGCGAAGTTGTAGGACTTTTAGGCCCGAACGGTGCCGGAAAGACAACAACCTTCTATATGGTAGTCGGACTTGTTCGTGCAAACTCAGGCTCCGTATTTATTGAAGATGACAATAAAAATTTAACGGATATAACTTCTCTTCCGATGAATGAAAGAGCAAGACTGGGTATAGGGTATCTTCCGCAGGAAATGTCAATTTTCAGAAAATTAAATGTTGAAGATAATCTGAAATTGGTTCTTGAAATGAATAACAAGCTGGATGAAAAGCAAAAAAAAGACCTTCTTGAAAATCTTTTAAATGAATTCGGCGTTGAAAAATTAAGAAAAGCTTCCGCTGTCGCTCTGTCAGGAGGAGAAAGAAGAAGGGTTGAAATAGCAAGAGCTTTGGCTGCAACACCTTCATTTATTCTTCTTGATGAACCGTTTACCGGAATTGACCCTATTGCAATCGGTGAAATAAAAGAAAATATCTATAAGCTTGCAAAAGAGAAAGGTATAGGTATTTTAATAACCGACCACAATCCGAAAGCAACTCTATCTATTACAGACAGAGCAAACGTTATCTTTGACGGGAAAATTAAAATATCCGGAAAAAGCAAAGATGTAGCGGTTGACCCTGTAGCTAAAGAGTTTTATCTCGGCAAAGATTTTGTACTATAAATTGATGTATTATGGAAAAAATAAACACAACCAAAAAATTTAGCTTTTCTATCCTTGATAAATTTATTCTGAAACAGGTTTTGGGAGCAACTCTTGTTTGCCTTATATTATTTATCATTGTTTGGATTGCACCTGAAACATTATTTAAAATAGTAAAGAGGCTCTTAACTCATGAATATGATGCGTATGACGCAATCAGAAAATTTATTCTTGAAATTCCGAAAATTTTAGCAAAGGCAATTCCTGTCGGAATACTCCTCGGCTCAATTTTTACTTTTGATAAATTGTCAAAAAATTCGGAGCTTGCCATTTTGAGAGGAATAGGACTTTCTTTCAACAGAATAATGATGCCGGTTATAATCTTTGGCGTTGTTCTTTCGTTTTTCTGTTATATTGTGAACGATAAGCTGGTGCCGATATCCTGTTTTAAACTCGGCGAAAGTGAAGGCGGCGGAAGCCATTTTGTATATATTGTCGAAAGCAAAGACAAAACACCGAAGCAAAATATTATAGTTTCAAACTTCACTCCCACTGATATATTTGACGTAACAGTTATGAATTTTTCAAAAGAAAAATATACCGATGCAACAACATTTGAAAGCATTATTTTTGCTCCGAGTGCAAAAAAACAAGATGATTGCTGGATGTTAAAAGATGCTCTTATCTATACAATAGATGAGGACGGAATATACAAAAAAGTTAAACGTGAAAAATTTTATCCTATACTTCAAGATGCTAAACAGGCAAATGAAGTTTACGACTTAATGCTTAATAAAACCAGAAAAGAAAGGGTTTTTACAAATCATCAAATCTCAAAATATACAAAGTTACTTAAAAAAGCTAACTTTTCGGACGAATACAGATATTTTAAAGCAAAACTTTATCAAAGATATTTACATCCTTTAACCTGTATTCTTTTTGCAATAATCGGCTGTATGCTGGGATTTGCCCCTCCGAGAAGCCAGAGGCTTATTGGTTTTACAATAGCGGTCGGAATAATCTTCGGATATTATATAACTCTCCCGTTTTTTGATTTACTTGCCCAAAAAGACATTTTATCGCCTTTTATTGCGGCATCATTTCCGATGATGATTTTTATAGCAACTATTTTCATACTTAAAAAAGCAAAGGATTTATAATGAAGAAATTTTTGGTATTAATACTTATTTCTATACTGTCTTTAGGAAATTCGGTTTTTGCAAAAGAGAAAATTAAAACAATAAACGACAAAGCCGGTATATATATTTTTAAAATAAATACAAAAAAATACGGCTCTAAAATTAAACCGTACGTTTCACAAAAACTTCAAACACCGAAAAAAATATATGACGATAATTGTTTTGACCTTGTGGTAAACGCCGGTTTTTTTGACGTAAAAACAGGAAAAAGCGTTTCTTATGTAACTATTGATAATAAACAGGTTGAAAATGTCGAAAACAACGAAACACTCGTTTCGAATTTAAAAAAACAAAAAAGATTAAAACAAGTCTTATCAAGAGGCGAACTCAGAATACTTGCAAACAAAAAAGATAAACTCAAATTTGATATCGCCCGTCACGATGACCCCGTTAAAAACGGCTATACAATAAAACATTTACTTCAGGGCGGACCTATAATATACCCGACAATTGATTTAGCCGGAGAGGGGTTTGTTGTATACTCTAACGGTATGGTAAAACAACAGAGTGCCGATGTATTGAAAAGAAGAGAAAGAACGGCAATAGGCTTAAAGGGTAAATATTTATACATTGTAGTATTTACAAAAGACCATAAAGTTGATATTAATGAATTATCAAACTATATGAAAAAAGAACTAAAAATCAAAAAAGCATTGGCGTTTGACGGCGGATTATCGACCGCAATTAATACAAAGGATGTTTCGGTAGGTTCACTCGGCAAATACCAGAGAAAAGTAAAATCATTTTTAATTATTGAAAGGTAGACAATATGAAATTAAACATCGGAAAAGTTGATTTATCTAAAATTAAAAAATTAACCGTAATTGAGATAACATCGTTTGCAATAGTATTTGTTGCACTTTCAATATACTATTATCCTCATCTTTTCAATAATAAAGACGTTATGGCGGCAGCCAAAATAAAAGCTGATAATGCTGTTTTTACTTCAAAAGTACTGGAAGAATTTGCATCAAATAAAAATCTTAAGTCTTCAGATATTGCTCAAAAAGTATCGGATGAACTCAATATAACAACGGTAAACCCATACAATAAAAAAGAAAAAGCATTTACATTTGAACAAAACTGTAAAGGTTGTAACAACGTTGAATACAACGACGAATTAAAAATGATAATTCTGACCACCTATAACAAAAAGGGTGAGCTGATTGCAAGAACTGTAATAAAACCGCCGTCATTTGTTACATACAACAAAGAAGATGATGAAAAATAACGGTAAAATTTAATTTGTAACAAAATGTATATTTTCTGAAAATCGCGCAATTTTTCTTTTAAAAATAACTTTATAAATAAGTAAGGTTAGTGTTAAAAGGTTAGTATGGGCATAGAAAAATTCTATGGCAGTCTGTTGCGCGACAATACAGATACAACAGACAATGGTTTTATAGATATATCATCAAAAAAGCAAGAATTTGTCAAAAACGGAAACTATACAACTCCGTTTGAAGACGAGCTTGCTATTAAACATCCGTTGAGATTTATATCAATGTATGTTAATTCGATTGTAATTTCTAATTCACTTAAAACCAATCCCAATATAAAAGAAATTCTTATTTCAAACAAATTAAACGTAGAATACAATATTCAAAACGTAAGCTCTATAATACTTTCTCACCTAATTCCGACATCAAAAAGAGCACAATCCATATATCTCAACATGGGTCATAAAAAAAGCGAAATAAATTATATAAGACTCACTCAGGCAGCCTTACTGCATGATATAGGAAAAGCATTTATTCCGGAGAAAATATTAAATAAAACGGGAAAATTAAACCCGGAAGAAAGAAGAATAATTGAACTTCATAACAGATTAAGCTATGAAATACTTAAAACAACAAATCTTCACCCGCTTGTTGCAAAGCTTGCATACGAGCACCACGATTATGAGCGTAATTTAAAGAAAAACGAAGAAAATCAAGCTCTTACAATAGCAGATATATATTGCGCCTTAAGAGAGAAAAGGGTTTATAAAAAGCCCATGAATGACCTTATGGCAAAATTCATCCTTTATGATATGGGTACAAAAGGAAATATCGATGCAAAATATATAAGTTGCATAAATTAAATTATTTTTCACATTGGCGGGCGGCGCATATGTTGTTTGTTGCCTTTCCTATTCTTACTTCCTGAAGAAATAACAACTTTGTCGCCCTCTTTTATTTTATCCGAAATTATTTGAGTCTTATTATCGTCAGATGCTCCGAGTTCAACATCATATCTTTTTAAGCCCGTTTTTGTTGAAATCCAAACACCCTGTTTTTCATATTTTTGAGTATTGTCCTCCGGAGTAAACTTAAGCGCCTTGTTTTCAACACACATGACGTCTTTCGCTTCACTTGTTATAATTGAAACATTCGCACTCATGCCCGGAATTACAAGCCCTTCCGAATTATCAACCGAAATTATAACCGTATACGTTACAACATTATTCGTTGTAGTTGAAGCAAGACGAATTTGCATTACTTCTCCTTCAAAAGTCCTGTCCTGATAACCGTCAAGGGTATATTTTGCGGTCTGTCCGACTGCAATTCTTCCTATATCAGCTTCTGAAACACTTGTTTCGATTTGCATTTTGGTTAAATCTTTTGCCACTTCAAAGAGTGTAGGAGTATTAAAGCTGGCTGCAACCGTTTGACCCACATCTACCGCTCTTGAGATAACGGTGCCGTCAACGGGTGAAGTAATTTTTGAATATCCTAAATTGGTCTGGTTATTTTTTAAAGTAGCACTTGCGGCACTAACTTCCGCACGGGCGGAATCAAGCTCTGCTTTTGCCTGAAGATAAGCTGATTGAGCCAATTCAACGTCATCCCTTGAAACATAGTTTTTTTCATAAAGATGTTTGTAGCGTTGATAATTATTCTTTTTATATGACAAATTTGCGGTTGCTTTTGCAAGCGCCGCTTTAGCGTTACTTAACTTAGCATTTGATTGGTCAACATTTGCTTGAAACAAGCTGGGGTCAAGCTCTGCAAGCAATTGTCCTTTTTTAACTATTGAATTGTAATCAACATATATTTTCGCAACCGTTCCGGATACCTGAGTTCCGACTGCGATTGTATTAATCGGTTTTATCGTTCCCGATGCTTCGACATATTGAGTAATCGTACACTTTGTAACAGGTTTTGTTGTATATTTTACGGATTTCATTTTAAATCCCGCAATAAGGATTATTGCTGCAAAAATTATAATAATGCCGGCTGCTATATATTTTTTTTTCATCTTACCCCCATTGATTTTAATAAGGTTTCTCTTGCTACATTATATTCAAATACCGCTTCAACAAAATTCAGTTGTGAATTATTGTAATTGGCAAGGGCATCCTGAAGCTCTACATAGTTGTTTAAACCGACGGAATACCTTCCGTCCGCAAGCTCAAAGTTCTCCAAAGTTGCCTTAACTTTTGAATTAATAAGCGGGATTTCTCTTTCAAGTCTGCGCATATCCACATAATTTTTTTGAACTTCCCAGAATATGTCGCTCTTTGCAATATTTATATTGTGATAAGCTATATCCAAATAACTTTCACCTTCTTGAATTCTGTAATGAATTCCATAAGGGTTAATAGAACCTATGCCTACACTTGCACCGATTTGAAGCGGTGAATTATAATTATGCTCCGTTTTTGTATAACCCCATGTAACATCCCCGTTTATTGCAGGCATGTATTCTTTTTTAATAGCTCTTAATGACTCTTCCTGAACTTGTGCCAGCATTTCATTGGATTTTAAATCCGGACGAAGAGATAAGGCTTCATCAACAGCCTCCTTTTTTGATAAAACCAGAGGCTTAAATTCAAAATTTTGAATTATATCTCTGTGTTCAATTCCGGATGAGAGCATAATTAAGCCTTCCGGAGTTCTCTTTACTGTATCGGCAGCAGGCTTTATCGTTGTTTCACTTTCAATTTTTTTCCTGTAATCAGCTTTCAAAAATCCGAAGTTTTCGGTATTTTTTACGATAAATTCGGTATCTTCCTGAAAATACATAGAATTTTTGAGTGCTATAAGAGAAGTTTCGAGCTTATTTCTTCCTTCAACAAGCTGGATTTTAGCATCCGTTAAATTAACTTCGGCATTAACAACGTCAATTTTGGATTTTAACCCTTCATCAAACATTGCCTTTGTTCTTTCATAGTTCAATGTTTGAATTCTAACGTTTTGTTCATAAATATCAAGATTGGCTAATGCCTGCAAAACTTTGTAATAGTTTATTTTAACATCGTAAATAACTCTTAAAACTCCGAATTCATGGTCATAATAAGCTGACATTGTATTGTATTTTGACATGTTGATTTTAGCGGTGGTTCTTCCAAAATCCCATATCATATCGGAAATACCCACATTAAAACCCGTGGAATCACTGTTTGTATCCTGATGCTTTGTATTTATATCGCTGTGGTTATAACTTACTCTTCCTGTCAGCTTAGGAGCATAGTTTGCTCTTTGCTGCCCTATTCCTGATTTTGCGGCATTAACACGTTCTTTTGAAACCGTAAGATTTGGATTATGATTAAGAGCATAATCAACACAATCTTCAATTGTCATAACAGACAATGTTTCAATTGGCGGTCTTTTCCCTTGTCTTACGGGAGGAAGTTTTATTTCTTCCACTTTAGATACTTTTTTTCTGAATTTTGGGAGTTTTACTATGTCGTTTTGTTCGTTTTGAACCTTTATTTGCTTCTGAGTCTTTGCTCTTTTAAAGAAGTTGAAAAAATTTTTCTTTTTAGAACTATCCTCTATTGCAAAGGCACTTTGCATACATAAAATTACTGCCAGTGTCAGAATTGCTGCTTTTTTTCTCATCCCCTGAATTTCTCTTAATAATTTGTTACATTATGTTTAAATGCCTGAACCCCTTAAAAAGCAACGGTGTCATCTATCATAAACTTGTACATTTGAACTTCATCCTGCTCTTCTTTGGGTTTGTTCTTTTCTTTTTCAAGTCTTATCTGCTCTTCTTTGGTTTCAGATTTCAGTTGAACAAGAGGTTGACCTTTTTCCCGATTAAAGAAATTCCATTTAAAGCCGTCAATTAAACCGTATTCCGTTTCGGTTTTATATGAACCGAAATTGACAGCAAAAGACGGTATTTGAGAGATAATTAAAATAGTAGTGATTAAAATAATTTTTTTCATACTAAAATATTATCACAGTTTAAGGTATTATAAAAGCAAATGTTTGAATTTGAGACAGAAAATGAAGATAAAGAATTAAAACAGGTCGGGCTCGAGCTGATGTTTTTGACGCCCGAAAAGTACTCAAATCCCGAAGGAATTACCGCTGTTGAGCTTGCAAAAAGAGTAGGAATAAGTGTTGAAATAGTAAAAAAGAAATTGAAAATATTATACAATCATGAGATTATAAGATGTTCGGGAATGAATCCTAAATACTGGCAATTTGATGAATATAAATATCAAAGACTTGATGAAGATGATGAAATATACAGATTGCTCTGTTCTTTTGATGATGTTGATTTTGACAGGTATTTTAGCTATTGATTAAATTAAACGACGAAATAATTGTTACAACGGAAAAGCTGACTTCTTCGGGAGAAGCCGTTGCAAGGTACACCGAAGACAAGCTTGTAGTGTTTGTAAAAAATGCTTTGCCCGATGAAAAATTAAAAATAAAAATAACTCACGTTAATAAAAGGTTTTTAAAAGGCGAAATAACGGAAATTATTGAACCCTCGGTAAACAGAATAAAACCGTTTTGCAGAATATACAATGCCTGCGGAAGCTGTAATTTTCAAATATGCAGCTACGATTATCAAATTAAGCAAAAAAATATCATATTAAAAGAACTTTTTCAGGATATAACAGATAATATATACCCTGTGATTAAAAGCCCCGAAGAAATCAACTGGCGGCATAAAGTCCAATTTCCGACCCGCGAAACAAAGAATTCAAAAAGGGTTAAAATCGGATATTTTAAAGAAAATTCCCACGATATTACGGACATTAAATTTTGCCCCGTTCAACCCGAAATAATAAATGAAATTACCGAATTTTTAAGAAAAAATTATACCTTAGGCTGTTATATAGAAAAAAATAAAAAAGGTCTTTTAAAAAACATTCTTTTCAGAATTTCACATAACTCGGGCGATATACTGCTGACTTTTGTTTTAAATCTGAAGGAACAAGAATTCAAAAACGAAACTAAAGATTATTTTAAAAAATTTTCCGATAAAATAAAATCGGAATTTAAACATATAAAAGGTGTTTTTGTTAATTTTAATTTTGAACACACAAATAAAATAGTAGGAAATACCACACTAAAAATTTCAGGTATAGATTTTATTGAAGAAAAACTCAATGATAAAACTTATAAAATAGGTTCCGTAAGCTTTTTTCAGGTAAATCCTAAAAGTGCGGTTAATTTATTCAATATCGTTAAAGAAAATATAAAAGACAATTCAACCATACTTGATGCATACGGCGGCGTAGGTGCAATCGGGATATATGTATCCAATAAGGCAAAATCAATAACACTTGTTGAGGAAAACAAGAACGCAACCGCATGTGCGGAAGAAAATTTTAAAATTAACAATATTAAAAATTTTGAAATTCTTACCGGAGATGCAAAAGAACAATTTATTAAATTTAAACAGGAGAATAAAAAGTTTGATTATGTAATTTTAGATCCGCCAAGAAGCGGCTGCGATATAAAAGACGGCGGACTGGATATTATATCATCGCTTACGGATAATATAATTTATGTTTCATGCAACCCGATAACATTAAAAAGAGATGCAAAATATTTAGCCGAAAATAATTTTAAATTAAATTCCGTAACAGGGGTTGACTTATTTCCCCATACATTTCATATTGAATGTGTAGCTGTTTTTGAAAGAAATTAAAATGGAAGAATTATTTGAAAAAAGGGTAGAAAATTTTAAAAAACTGAATTTAATCTCGGATGATATTAAAAAAGCATCTAAAATAATTACTTCAGCCCTTAAAAAAGGAGGAAAGGTAATTTTTTGCGGAAACGGAGGCTCGGCTGCCGATTCTAATCATCTTGCCGCCGAATTTATTTCAAAATTTAAAAAAGAAAGAAAATCATTGCCCGCAATATCATTGTCCTCTAATAATTCAATAATAACCGCAATAGGTAACGATTATGGTTTTGATTTGGTGTTTCAAAGGCAGCTTGAAGGGATAGCGAATAAAAATGATATTTTATGTGCAATTACCACAAGCGGAAAAAGTAAAAATATAATTAAAGCCGTAAAAAAAGCCAAGGAGCTTAATATTAAAACGATTTTAATAACGGGAAAAAACAAAACAAATTTAAACTGCGATATTGAAATCAACGCTCCTTCAGATATTACCGCCGAAATTCAGGAAATGCATATTGCAATCGGGCATATTTTATGCGAAATAATTGAAAATAAATTTTAATTTTTTGTGAAGAATTGTAACATTATATCTTTTTTTCCTAAAGTTCAACGCAATAAAAGACGTTAACCATAGAGTGGTAATAGGAAAATGGGGTGGCAAAGATGACAACAATCCAGTTTAATGCAGGAGTCAATGTCGAAAGACTCTTTAGTTCTGCAACAACAGAACAGATTACAAAGATTAAGGAAGCATCAATTGACGGATTTACCGAAGACGAATTACAAGAGCTTCAAAATGACGGTGTTGATGTTGAATTAATTAAACAAAATTCAAAAGCTTTGGAAGAAGCAAAACAAACAGAAAGTGCAACGCAAGAGGTTGTAGACCAGAAAATTGCCGAATTAAAATCAAAGTATACCGAAGGAATATCCGGTAACGCTCACGATTATTCGGCAAACAACCCTGAACTTAAGGCATTTAACAAAGCCGTTGGAGAAGGAATGCTTAAAGATTTAGCCGACGCAGGGCTTTCAAAAACACAAATAGTTGATGTAATAAATCAGGTATTTCCGTCAATCGGTATTGAAAATCAGGGTGAAAAGTACAACTGTCCTAACGGAATGGATGCGGAAGCACGTGAAATTTACTCTAATTTCATTCAGGAACTCGGAAAAGTAACCAAGGGTGAAACTCCCGAAATGCTTCAATTAAGAGAAAAAATTGTTTCATTAAGTAATGAAATTGCAAACAATAACGCAAATTTAAAACTTTTAGAATTAAATATCACGTTATTACAGGATGAAGTTGAAGCTGATATCAAAGCGGCAATTGAA
>CADBOZ010000067.1 GCA_902796515.1 uncultured bacterium
CGGGATTTAAGTTTTTTTCTTTTTTCGTTTAAATTATCAAGATTTGAAATTATTGTTTTAAAAATGCCCTTTTTGCATCTGTTTTTATCATGGTTATCTTCCCAGCCGTCAAGAGAAACGCTTAAAAGAAGCATTTTTGATTTAATAAAATCGTCCGCAATTTTATCGGTTACAAGTGTTCCGTTTGTAACAACATTGACTTTTCCGAGTGTATGCTTTGTTGTTTTATATAAAATATCCGAAAAATCATCTCTCAATAACACTTCCCCTCCGACAAGCGTTACAAAAGAATAAAAAGGAATTTGTTCTATTATATTGAACCATTCGGAAGCTGAAAGCTCGTTTTTTTCTCTGTTTTTGCCGATATAACAAAAAGGACAGCATAAATTACATCTGTATGTAAGTTCAAAAAAATATCTTAAAGGTAAAATTGCCCTCCCTGTCTTAATAAAAGGTTTATTGTAACTAATTTTTGAATATAAATTTCTTACAAAATCAAATATTTCAGACTTATTCATTTAACTATTTTACTACGGCATGAGTTTATAGTAAAATAAATGTATTGAGTCATGGGGCAAAACTTATGATTTGGAATTTTGGTTAGAAAATTATTGAGGAATGGCATTGTCAATTCTAAAAGATAAAAAAGAGCGTGAAACCTGGGAGAATTTTATTCAAATTCTTGAAAACAAGCTTCCCGGCTTTTCGCAGATGTGGGTCACTTCGCTTGAACCGGGACAACCGTTATTTGAAGAGAGCGAAAACGGAATTTTTATAATCAAAAGCCCGCAGAGCTTCGGTATACAGGTTCTTGAAAGAAAACATCTTAAAGACGTTGAAGATGCTTTGTTTGAAGCAACAAATATAAGACGAGTGCCGAAATTTTATCTTGACGAAACAATAAAAGTAAAGAAAAAACAAAAACAAACGACAGAAGAAAAAAATCATTCGGAAGCTGCAATCCGTATGGAAAGTCTTGATTACATGCATTCCGTCACAGGTTTAAACTTAAAATATACTTTTGAAAATTTTGTCGTAGGTGAAAATTCAAAATTTGCATATAATGTTGCACGCATGATTTCCGATAATCCGGGGCAGGGAAAATATAATCCCTTGTTTTTATCGGGTTCTGTCGGTTTGGGGAAAACTCACCTTATGCAGGCCATAGGGCATCAAATTTTAAAAAACTTTCCAAATTTAAAAGTAAGATACACAAATGCCGAAGAATTTACAAATAAAATGGTTGATGCGATAGGACGCTCTAAAAATACCGGAGAAGTTAATGAAAGAATGCGTTCATTCAGAGAGATGTTCAGAAACGTTGATGTTTTGTTGATTGATGATATTCAATGGATTGACGGCAAAAAAAGAACGGAAGAAGAAGTGTTTAATACCTTCAACGCCCTTTATAATGCCGGAAAACAAATCGTTTTTGCATCAGACAGACCCCTGAGTGCTTTTGAATTAATTCCCGACAGATTAAGAAGCCGCTTTGAATGGGGAATTGAGGCAAATATTAAAGTTCCGAATCTTGAAACAAGAATGGAAATTGTAAAACATTACGCGGCGGTATCAAACTTTCCCGTAAGTGATGAAGTGGCAATGCTTCTTGCAAAAGAATTCAGCAATAATGTAAGAGAGCTTGAAGGTGCATATAATAAAGCAAGCGCCAGAGCATCGATTGAAGGGGTTGAGCTAGACGTTGAAAATACTTCTGAATTTCTGGAATTAAAAGAAAAGAAGAAAAAAATAACACCCGAAAACATTCTTGAAGTTTGTTCAAAATATTTCAATGTTGAAAAAAAGGAAATTTTATCGACCGCAAGAGCAAAAGAAGTCGTAAATGCAAGAAAATATGCAATATATCTTACCCGTGAACTTTTGGATTTAAGTTATCCCGTTCTTGCAAAAGAATTTTGCAAGAACCATACAACAATAATGTATCAGTATGACAAATTAAAAAGAGATATTCAAACAAATAAAGCTATGCAGATAGTAACAAACGAACTTACGGAGCTTGTTAAAAAGAATTAGCATTCCGTTTTAAGATAGTTTTTCCCTTGAAAAGAATTTCTTTGCAGTAAAATTCTGTCGATTAAGTTTAAAATTTCAAAACGGCGGTTTACCCACTTAGGCACAAGCGTGGTTTCTGAATATCCCGTTCCCGCTATTCTTTGTATTGTTGTTTCGGGAGGAAGAATTTCCAGTATATCGCATACAATATTTGCGTATTTCTCCATATTCATTAAATAAAAATGCTCTTTTTCGTATAGTTTTGACAGAGGAGAATCTTTTAAAACAGTCAGCATATGAATTTTTATTCCGTCAACTTTTAATTCCGCAAGGCGGCTTGCTGTTTCCAGCATCATTTTTGTGTTTTCGTTGCCAAAGCCAAGAATTATATGCGCGCAAACCTTTATTCCTCTTTTTTTTGTTTCAATTACGGCATTTTTGAAGCATTCAAAATCATGACCTCTGTTTATGAGCCTCAGGGTTTCGTTATGCGAACTTTGAAGCCCGTATTCTATCCACGGGTTTGGATATTCCGAAATTAAATCAAGTTTTTCATTATCAACACAATCGGGACGGGTACCTATTGAAATTGATACGATTTCATCTTCTTCAAATACGCTGTCATATATTTCTTTTAATTTTTCAACAGGGGCATACGTGTTTGAATAGGATTGAAAATAAGCCATAAAAGCTTCCGCTTTAAATTTGCTTTTTAAAATCTTTTTACTGTTAGTTATCTGGTCTTTTATTGAAATATTTTTATCGGTGCATCTTGAATAACTTCCTACTTCATCACAAAAAATGCAACCGCCTCTGCTTATTGTTCCGTCGCGATTGGGACAATAAAACCCGCCGTCGAGCGTTATTTTATAAACTTTCTTATTGAATGTTTCCCTTAAATATTTACTGAAAGGGTAATATCTTTTTTCCATAAAAGATATTTTATTATAAAAAACAAATTATTTTATATGTAAAAATTATTTTAAAATGACAAGATTTCTTTCGTAATTTTCCTTCAGGGGAAGAGAATAGTTGATTGTTTCAAAATTAAAACCGTCGTATTTCTTTTTAAAACTTTCAATTTCTTCCGTTGCCGATTTTGATTTATAAATTAAAAATTTACCCTTTTTTTTCAGATGTTTTTTGGATAATTCATAAACATCAAGCATTTTTCCGACTGCTCTTGACACAATTAAATCAACATTTAGAGGATTAATCTCTTCAATTCTTGCGTAAGCAATTTCCAGATTGCTTAAATCAAGCTCTTCTTTTACTTCTTTTATAAAATTAATTTTCTTAATTCTTGAATCATTTGCAATTATTTTTTTATCTTTAAAGCAAATTGCAAGAATAACCGAAGGAAAGCCTCCGCCTGTTCCGACATCCAGAATAGTTTTTATATTCTTAAAATCTTCCCACAAATTAATTGCAAGCGAATCAAAAACATGTTTTTCAAAAAGAACCTCAATATCTCCTTTGCTCATCAGGTTTGTATGAGAATTGTAATTTATAAAGCTTTTATACCATTTTTCAAATTTTTCAATTTGTTCTTCGGATAATAAAATATTCAGTTTTTCTTCAAGAAGTTTCTTTTTTTCTCTAAAATTCATATTTTTCCGTTATTCTTTTAAATGTTTCGTCATCAAGACGCACTTTAATGTCTTTTATTCTCATATCAATTCTTGCAACATTTTCATCTTTGGTATTATTATTTAAAACCTTTCTTGCAACCAAAAAGCTTTCAAGCGCCTTTTGGTCATTTTCTTTATCATAATAAAATTCGCCGGCTTCAAAATAAATAAGCGCAACTTTGAAATCATCTTTTAATTTTTCGGCAGAATCAAGCGCCTGTTTAAAATATCCGATGGCCGTCATTGTATCAATTTTTGCATATATTTTAGCAAGTTCTTTTTGCGAAAAATACATATTTTCCGTGTCGTTATTTTCGGTATCAAAATAAAGCGCCATCTTGAGGTATTCAACGGCATCTTTTAATGTGGCTTCGCTTTCTTCGTATATCAGGGCAATATTTGTAAGAGCGGCGGAATAGTATTTGTTTTCGTTTTTTTCAGAGCTTGTAAGGTAGCATTTTTTATAGTACTTAACAGCTTCAGAAGTATCTTGATTTTCATCATATAAAACCCCGAGCATATAGTAACATTTGCACACTAAATCCTTATTTTTACCCATTGATAAGTCAAGGGCTTTAAAATAATATTCCGATGCTTTTTGCAGGTTTGAATCAGCCTGCTCCAATTCCGCAAGCTCGACATACGAACGTGCCTGATAATTTGCGGAAACAGACTCATTCAGCGCTATTTTTTTAAATTCTTCTTTTGCTTTATCTATTTTAAATGAGCTCTTATCGCATAACGCAATATTAAATTCAAGCTCGCCTATTCTTATATCTTTTGTCCTTACGGCTTCTTTTAAAGCTTCAAAGTACATTGTTTTTGCTTTTTCAAATTCATTTAAAGCTTTTGAATTTTTTGCAAGAAGAGATAGAATTTCTATTTTAAATTCTCCTTTATCATCAACTTCAAGCGCTCTTTTTAATTCTTCGGAGGAATTTTTATAATCATATTTTCCGGCATATTCTCTTGAACTGTTGATAAGACTTATTATAAATCTTCTTTTTTGTTCGTTTTCCTCTTCTTCGAGAGTGTTTCTGTTAAACAGTGCTTTTTTCGGGGTTATTAAAGTCTTTTGTTCTTTAGTCAAGAACTTCTTTCTTTCTCTTATTTTATTTAATTTTTCATTCAGTTTTTCTTTTTCTCTTGTTTTTTCATCTTTCCAGATATTATTTTGTCCGGCATATGAAAAAATTGATTTTGCATTTGAATTTACGGCAGGCATCATTGAGCTTATTCTTGTAAGCTCTTTTCTCATGGTTTCCCTTGAAAGTCTTATTAATCTGTCTTTCGGGCTTTTTTCAAGCTCGCATTCGTATATTTTTACGGCTTCTTTGCAATATTTAATTTTTTCTTGTATTGAAAAGGTCTTTACCACGTATTCTTTAAAATAGTCTTTGACATATATTTCATCCGCAAATCTGCTCAGCATAAGATTTTGTAAAAGATATGAAATTTGCTGTTTTGTGCCTATGGAATAATTTTCCAAAAAATTGTAACTTAAAGGATGAGAAAACATACAAATCATTTTAAAAACATTAAGATAACCGCTGTGGATTAAGGAAACAAATTTTGAAACCATAAATTCTTCAAAAGTAATTTCCTTAAGGGTGTTTCTTCTTTCGTATTCTTCAACCAAATCCCGAACGGATGAAGAGGTAACGGAAGAATATTTTGCCCCCATTTTAAGATAAAGTTCAAGTCCTTCCGTTATATCGTAGAATTTTTCTTTTAATTCATCGTCTACGGTATCTGCCAGCACTGTCATTTTTGATTTAAAGTCATCCTTTGACACTTTATTGGTTTTAAGCGATTGAATACTGATATTTTTTGTAAAAAATATATTGTTTTCCGGATTTCTTGAAATAATTATTACTTTAACATTGCCATATGATGCCGTATGAGATATAAAATCTATTACTTCCGCATTATTTTCAACTTTTTCAAATCCGTCGATTATTATAATACAGTTTTTTTCAATGGTTTTAAAATAATGGCTCATTTTTTCTTTAAAATTTTCACCGGCATATTTCTTTAAAGAAATTTTTTGGTTCATTGAAAAATTCTTCAAAGCATCATAAAAATTCAAAAGAAAATCGTCTATTCCGCTATTTTCAAAACAAAAATGTTGAAATATTAAGTTATTTTCACTTAATTCAGGAATAACTTTTTGAATTGTTTCGCTTTTTTCAGAGCCTTTCGGCCCGCTTATAAAAAGTAAGTCGAAAGTCGATGTCGCAAAATTTAAAATTTCATTTATAATAGAATTATTAAATTGAAAAAAGCCGTGAGTCATAATATCATTTTACAAAAATTGTTATGATATTTGCAATAGCCAATTATTAGTTTAATATTTTTAATTAAAAATATACTGTATCTCCAAAACCCTGATTTAGTGTACTTTTTACGGTTATTTTTTATTAAAAAATGTAACGAATACGGGCTGAAAATGGCAAAAAAATTAATTTAGTGTTGTTTTTATAAGTGTGTAGTTGTTTGGGGTGAAAATGACAGAAGTTTCAAAAAATCCCGCTATAAGAAATCTCCCGGATGTGGGTTACTATATTTCAAAAGAGGGCAAAAAACAGGAAATAAATGAAAGTGAATCTCATATTCACAGACAAAATGCTTTAACAGGCATGAATGTTGAAGCACATAAACTTACAAATGATATACTTACCTATTTTCCCAAAGGGTTTGCAGGTTCGAAAAACAGTAATTTTTATGAATTTTTATCACTCGGAAAAATTCCTTATTTAATCGGAAGCGTATTATTAATAGCTTTATATACTGCTGCAATAGGAAAGAATAACCATAAATTATCGGAAAAAACAGGCGGAATTATAGATGCTCTGAAGCACAGAGGTGAATACAGCAAGCAGAGCGCATCTGCCGCAATGAATGTTGCAAAGAAAATGGGCGCCGGAGTCGTACTGTACGGCATCGGAAAATGGCTCTCAAAGAAAGTTTCACATAAATTAATTCATGCTTCAACGGGTGTTAACCTTGATATGAAGTATACAAACATTGTAACCGAGCTTCCCGAACCGGGTAAGAAAATAGGCATGAAAAGAATTGAATATCCGGGAGTGTTTGACTCGGCAGATTTCCCAAGAAAAGACTTAATTGCAATGGATAGTCAATTAAACCATGACAATATCTACTACTACGAAGATAAACTTGCAAAAAAAGCCGGATTTAAAGATAATTTAAACGCCCCAAACCAAACAATGTGGCCTAAAATAAGAGAATTAAAAGTAAGAACAACTGCACTTGAAAACATAAACCAGTATATAGCGGCAGCAACAGGTGTCGCTATAGGAGCACAAGAATCTTTTGAAAAACTTGACGGTTCAAAACTGAAATTTAACAAAAAATTTATTTCAAAATTCTTTGAAAATATTTCGGAAATTAAAGAAGAAGCTATAACCAAGAAGTTGGGATTTCAAAAAATTCAAGCCATAAAACCCCAATTCAGCAAAATTAAAAATATCACAGGTTTCAAAGAAAAATTAAAATTCGCAGGCAAAGAATTAAAAACACTTAAGAATTATGTAAAAACTGCGATTGATAAAACATCGGCAGGTGCATTTATTAATGTTTTAAGAAATAATATCAATCAAGGTAAATACGGAATCATAAACAACGCTTACCTGTCACTCAAAGGCGCTGTTAAGGAGCTCTGGAGAGGAACTCCGAGAAATAAAATAACGAAAAATTACGGAAAGGTGTTGATTATCGGAACGGTAGCATCAACTCTGCTTACATGGCTAATTCCGACAATTAATTTCAAAAAGAACCCAAACACTATGAAATCTAAAATTGACACCAAAAAGGGATATGAGGTGTGCTAATGACAAAAGAATACTGCAGTCCTATATTAAGAAGCCGATTAGATAATAATCAAAAAGACCACAATAAAATATACAGGGATTTAAAACGTCGTGCAAATACGGTAAAACCTAATGAGCCTAAAGCAAAGCTCATAAGACAAACACCCGTACAAAAAATTACCGACCCGATTATTGACACTTTCGGCGACGGCAGAAATTTCTTTAAAGCCGTAAAAACGGGTAAATTAAATGATAACAACCTCGGAAGAATAAACGATTTAGGCATGAAAGCCGGAGCTTTACTAATAGCTTCATTTTTGGCTTCAAAAGCAAAAACAAAGACCGATGCAATAATGCAATATGTCGGCGGTGCAACCTTCTTTGCTTCCATGGCTTTATGGCCAAAGATTTTCATTAATCTTCCCGCAAAATTGGTTCATGGCTTCAGAATTGACCATAAATATTTAAGCGCACAAGGAGATAAAAAAGACCTCGGTCTTGATAACCAATTCCAGCCAATGGATATCTTCACAGATGAAGAAATGCTTAAAATGGCAAAAAATGCAGGAATTGACCCAAAAGATAAACACGCAAAAGAAAAAATACAAAGAAAAATGCAAAAAACTATGCTCCAGAACAGAACTCTCTGGATGGCAACAGCAGGTTTTGCAACACCGTTATTGACTTCTTTAACGGGCAATTTTGTTGAACCGAAAATCACAAATAAAGTTATTAAAAACGCATTTGAAAATACAAAAGAAGCGCTAAGCAGCCCCGAAAGTCTGGCTGATTATATGAGCAAGGCAAAGAATATAGTTTCAAACAAAAAAGAAGTTGAAGAAGCACTGGATGCTTTAAATAAAGCCTTTAAGGAAACGCCGAAAAATACGGAACAAGCATATAACAGACTTGTTAATCTTCTTGAAGTTAATGATATTTTGGGCAAATTTAAAGATCCTAACGATGCAAAACCGTTAACAGACTTTAAATCATCAAATGTTAAAAATGTACTTGAAGCTATAAGAAAAGATTTATCAACGGTATCGGAAGATAATTTAAGAACAGTGCTTTCAAATACCGAAAAATTATATCAGGATGATTTAGCCGGATTGATATCCTCACAGGAAGACGCTTTTGGGGTTGTTAAATCCGCTGCCAAAAACGTTAAAGATGCAGCGGCTAATCTTGTTGAAACAGGTGCAAAAACTCTTGAAAAGAGTGACATAGATGCACTAATCGGTCAATTAAACGGCGATTACTCTTTAAAAAATATAGAAAAAGTTCTATTAAATGCATCAGGCAACCTTATAAGCGAAGACAGCGCAAAGAAAGCTCTTTTCTCTCTCGGTTCAAAAGCCGATAATAAAAACTTCATCAACGCAATAAAAGAATACAATGAAAATACTCTCGGTGCTTTAAGGGGAAGACTTAAAGCATATCTTGAACTTGTAAACTCGGTTGTGGGCGATAAGAGAGAATCTGTATACACTAAAGAATATCTTGATACCATTAAAGAACTTTTTGATACTCTGGAAATTCAAGATAGCGAATTGAAGCAAATTGCAAAAGGTAAAGATGCGGATGTATCGGAATTTTTAGTTAAGAAAATGCAAGCTAAAGTTCATAAAGATGATGACAGATACATTGATTTATTTATACCGAAACATGCAACCGGAAAATTATCCCCCGAAGCTGAAAAAATAAGATTGGAAGCAATGCCGGACGGCATTAAAAAATCTCTGCTCGGTTTTAAAATTAAAGCGGGTGAATTTATTGAAAAACATTTAAAACCTGCGGGCGATAAAGTTAAGGCAGCATCAGGACATACGGCTGCACAACAGGACAAAATTAACAGCCTGAATGAAATATTATCCAGTCACCTTAAAGATATTAATACGGCAAAATCAAGATTAAAAGCATTATTCGGTGAAAATTTTGAAGAATTATTTAAAGAAGGCGACAACGATATAAGTAACTTCTTTGCATACATAGACAAAGGCAACGGCGGTTGGATAAACAATATAATTGACAATTATTCAAGACAGGCAGCAGCTCCTGTTGACAAAAAACAAATCGAAGCTTCGTTTACAAGCATAATCGAAGCAGTTGAAAATTCAAGGGATGCTGCGGTAGCAAAAATGAAGACTGTTTTGAAAATTGAAGCAAACGATATTATACCGAAATTGAAATTTGATATTTACCCCGGAGGTTTAAATTCGGTTAGAAATCTGGTAAATGACGGAACGGTTGCGGATTTTGCTTTCAGTACCAGAAAACAGGAAGTGGAAAGCATTGTGGATATGCTTCAAAATAGAGAAACAATGCAAAGCATAACAGGTATTGAAGATGAACTAAAACCTCTTACGGAAGCAATTTTTGGAGGAAATGCTCAAGAATCCGCATATGATAAACTTGCTAACTTTATTAATCTTCAAAGAACAAATCTTTCAGCAGTAAAAGCAAAAGCTATAATATTTGCAAACTTTGAAAGAAGAGTTAAAGACGGTTTGTTTGATGACCTCAATGAAAGTCAGCTTCTTGCAACAAGAAAAATGATAATTGACGGCAACATAAACGAATGGAAAAATGCATTCAGTATGTACAACAAACGTGAATTTGAAAAACTGGCGGAAAGATTGTTCGACCCTCAGGCATTTGCAAAGGAAGAACAACATTGCTACGGTATAAAAGCAATCATAGAAGAACTAAAAAATATGAAGGGCGCGGTTAATGAAGGCGAAGGTATTAATAACGCTTTAAAATACAGAAAAACAGGAAGTTTATTAAAATCTATAAAAAATACGGCAGGAGAATTGCACAGAAATAAATCATGGAAAAAGATTTTTGTTCCCATGACACTTGCTCTGATTGCCGTAACCCTTTTGGCTCAGCCATTCTTCGGAAAAATCAAAAAAGAATTCCCCGAAGATAACGGAAACGGAGGAAGAAACTAATGATAGATAAGGTCGGATTAAATTATCAACCAAATACAACAGCGCAAAGGACATATTCTCCCTCTGTAAACCATATTAACAACTTGCAAGTTGCACAACAAAAGCATGTATACAGCCCGCTTTTGACAAAAACAATTCTTGCACAGACAAAAAAAATTCTTCCCGGTATGTCAATGCCTGTTTCAAATATAGGTTATACTCCTGCACACAAAAGAGTTTCGGGATATAAAAATAACTTAAAAACAATGTTTACTCACAACAAGGCTATAATGCTGGGTGTTGTATTAAGAACAATGAATGCCAAAGATACCGATAATAACGGATTAATTCAAGGAAACGAAAAATCCGGAACTTTTGTAAGTGATGTTGAAAGATTGGATGAAATAAAGAAAACAGGATTTAATACATTACACATACTTCCTATTCATCCTGCTGGCAAGTCCCATGCATTAGGTACTGCCGGTTCTTTATATGCGCCGCTTGATTTCTTGAGACTTGATCCCGAACTTGTGGATGAAAATCCACCGGCACACGTAAGAGAAAAAATAGCAAAACTATACGAAGAAAAAACCGGTAAAAAGCTGACAAAAATGGACAAAAATGATCCTGAAGTAGTATTTGCACAATGTAAATATTTTATTGATGAATGTCATAAACGCGGCATTAGTGTAATGTTGGATTTACCGTCCTGTGCGAGTGTTGATTTTGCAAAGGCACATCCGAATTTAATGGCGGTTGACCCCGAAGGTAAAGAAAAAGTACCTCAGGGCTGGCATGACATCAGAATGTTCAAGCCTTTTGAAAATGAAGAAACAAGGGAATTAAACGAAGACCTGCTTGATATGCACAAAAAATACGTTGATATGTGTGTAGATTTAGGAATGGACGGCATTAGAGCCGACGTAGGAAGAGCAAAACCGGTTGAATTTTGGAATGTGATTATTAATTATTCGCATACAAAAGACCCTGAATTTGCTTGGCTCGCAGAAACTTATACCCATGAAGATGCATCTCCTCAAATGAATATGCCTTATGACAGACCTCAAGAACTTCTTGAAGTAGGTTTTGACAGCTATTACGGTCAATATCACATATTCAACGAATGGACAAATGCTAAACAGCTTTATGACTACGTAAGAGAAAATATAGAACTCAACAACAAAATAGGAAAACCGAAATCTTTAATCGGTTCAATGGCAACGCATGACGACTCTTCTCCGATGTTATACGGCGGTGCACCATGGGTTATGTTCACAAGCGTTTTACAATCTGTACTTCCGCAGGTTAATCCGTATATGACGGACGGTGTTCAAACGGGAGATTTCTACATTTATCCATACGAAAGAGCTTATGTTAAAAATACTTTAACAGACAATCATCAGTGCTTCGTTCACCACGGAAAAATGGATATATTCAACAAATCAAGAAAACCCGGCGGAGCATCTCCCGAAATAACCGAAGTTTTAAAGGCGGCTTTTGCTTTAAGAAATAACAGCTACAATGAATACAGCAAAAATCCGAATAAAAAATTAACAATGAAAAATGCTCAAGATGTTATAACAAAAGGTTCATTTATCATTCTTCCGTCAAATAACCCCGAAATTATTTCATTTGCAAGACATAAAGACGGAAAAACATTAATATTCATCGGTAACAGAAACGTAAATAAAGCTGTCGGCGGAACAATTGAAATCCCCGGACTTAATGCTAATCAGAAGTTTAACAACCTGATACCGTCATACGGCGAAGCATGCAAAATTCAAAACAACCAAAACGGTACGGTTACCGTAGAACTCGGAACAAGCAGAGCTTGTGTATTTGAAATAAACGACAACCAGATTGAGAAAAAATCAAAACCTGAAAATGTAATGCAGCAAAAATATTTGTAATAAAGGTTAGATGTTTATTGCAAAGGGAAATTTAATAATATAAAGGATAAAGATATGGATTTATCGGTCAATAAAATAACAAAAGTAAATAATAAACTAAGTTTCCAAGGATTAAAAAGCGTACACCGTTCGGATAATACTCCCGTATACAGGTTTTACGCACCGCCGCTTTATTCGGGGGAAGAAAGCGCCGTATTGGAACTTGTTTTTTTACAAAAGGATAAAGACGATAACTATATCGAAAAAAGACATGCACAATTTGCTTTTGACGGATATAAACCTCTTGAAATCGTTCAGGATAAGTTAAAAGGTATATCCGATACTTTTGGCTACAGATATATAATTCTTGATAAAAATAATAAACCGGCAAGATATATAGTTGATGACACAAGAAAAAAAGCGTTCGGCAAGGAAAATGCGGAATATAATGTTATTGATCAGGGCGACAACTACGGTATTACTCCGAAAGCAGGCCCGATGCGTCATTCTTTCATTGATTCGGATGCGGTTTTGGAATACAACAAAAAGGCTTTAAAAAAACAGGATAAGGACTTTGTAAGAAATCATTTCAACAAGCTGGGCGGAAGCATTGAAGGTCTTACTTATCTGCTTACAAAAACAAACGAGCTTGATAACTACAGATATGTTATATCAACTCCCGATGTAGGCAAAGACGAGCTTTCAAGCCATGGATACTGGCCGAACAATCAGTACCAGTGCAAAGACATAAACGCACTTAAAGATTTCGTGTTTGAAATGTATAAAAGAGGTAAAGGCTATGTCGTAGACGGCGCTTTTACTTCTCAAGGGCTGCAATCCCCGATGATACAGCATATTATGAAATGGGGTCAAAAATCACCTTTCTATAATATGTTTAAAATTGATTCGAGTCTTACTCTCGGAATATTGCCGAACAGAAGTTATGATGACGAAATAGGACAGCTTGACTATATTGGCGTTAAGCTTGTAAATAATCCGTTAGCACCCGAACATGACAAAGCAAAACCTACATATATCCAGTTATTTGATACAAGATTAACAAGCAAAGAACTGCAAAATTCAAATGAACTTATAAAAGCATATGATACAAATCCGGAAGACCACTATGATATTACAACTCATCAGGATTCCGTTATTCCTTACAGTTTTGAAGTTGATAAAAAAGATTTGGCAAAACTGGAAATATTTGAGCATGCATTTAAAAACGGTAAAAGAACGGTCTTGTTAAATGATATTGAAAATCTAAACGATTTTCTTGAATTTAAAAATTATAAAATCGGAACAAAAGCCGATGCAAGCGGTGCAAACTTTTGGTCGGGAAACAGAGATATCATTAAAATGAATCTTTCAAACCCGTCAAGCAATCCTGCCAACAGAAAAGGTTTTTTTGATGCAAGAAGATATTTGATTAATGTTGCAAGTTTTTGGACTGAAACTATCCAATCGGATTTAATCCAAAGAACGGCAACAATGAACGATGCAAAAAAACAACAAACCGCCGAAGCAAACGGCATACCGAAAGAAAAATATCAAGCTTTAAAATCTTCGCTTAACAGTTTAAAATACCCTGTTTTAGAAGAAAATAAAACAAGCGAAGACTACATAAAAGAATTTCCGCTTCAATCAATCGAAACTTCTCCTGATTTAAGTGCAATTTTTTCGGAGCCTGATTTTAATGAAAAACTGCTGGACAAAAATACATTCAGCATTATTGCAAATGAAGTAAATTCCGTTATCGATGAAGTAATCCCCGAAAAATTCAAAAGTGACGGTGAATACAGAACTTACGTTACGAAATTATATGCTCCCGCAATAATAAAAAATATTTACGCATCCGCACTATGCCCCAGAGCAGTTGATAAGCACGGAAATATAAATCGTGATATTCTGAAGGATGTTTCCGTATATTCTCTCGGTGCAAACGATGCATTTGATGTTGAAACGGAAAGAAATATTGTAATCGATAAAATCAGAAACGGATTGGCATTTCTTGATTTATCAGCAACAAAACAAAAGATTGCAAAAGAAATCAAAAATGTTAAAACGGATGACTTTAAGCTTGCGGAAACAATAGTTCTTCAGGGACGTGCCGGTCTTAACTGGAGATTTGATGCGGCAAAAGATATAGGCGATCTTGATAAAATCGATAAAAACAACGGCGGAGATGCTTCTTTTGATTACATCTGGTACGGTGACAGCTATACTCCGGGAGTTGTTGATTTTTGGTCTGATTTTATACATAACATCAAAAAATACAATCCCGCTTCATATACAGTTGCGGAAATTACCTGCATCAACTCATTTACAAATAAAAATTCCGCCGTATTGGAAGCTGATACCCTTAATAAAATAGGGGCAACCACAGGCTCAAATTACAGCTATTATTTTAACAATTTGTCCGAATTTGTCGGCGTATGTCCGGAAAAATCATACGGAGAGAACAAAGCCGGTAATGTTAATGCTCTCAGAAGAAAATTATGCGAATTTTTGCAAGCATCACAGCCAAACACCGCAATTTTAAATCATATGTTTACAGATAACCATGATAAACCTCATGCGCTTCACACACTTCCTTTAAATATGCCTTTATTTATGGAAGGAAAAAGAGATTTGCTCACAAAAGAAGATGAGCAAATAATAGATGAACTCATTGAAAAAAGAAATTTGAACGATGTTTGCAGTGAAGCTGTTGCAGTCGGTTTGATGATGTATAAACAAATTGAAAATTCAAACTTCGACGAAAATACGGAAAATAAATTAAAACAATCATTAATAAATCTTGTAAACGGATATAAAGATGATACAAAAACCTATAATTACAGACGTGCGCTTGCATTCGGCACGCTTCCCTATGAAATAACGGTAAGGGATTTATTCAAAGGCGCCGGTATTGAAGATGATGAAAAAATACTGAACTTCCATTTTAATATGCTTGAAAAATCAATTAAAAAACAGGTTGTTCTCTGGGATTTAATGAATGCTCTTGTCGGCGTTCCGACATTATATAACGGTGAAGAATTTTTCCAAACGGGATATGAAACACCGAGCAAAAACCAGTATGTCGGAAATCGTAATCAAATTTTGCATGAATTAAAAGACGATAAGAGATATAAAAAATACTACGATAAAATACAAGCTACAACCGGTCTTTATAAAGAAACCGGCATGAGTGCCCTAAGGGATGGATTTCCTATTGTTTTTGATGTTGAAGAAAAAGACGGCATAAGCACAATGCCTATATACAAATATGACGAAAACGGGTCTGAAGTTTTAACTCTTATTTCAAACAACGGAATAAGTAATGATTATTCATTCAGAATAGATTTTAATCCTAAAAATATCACAAAAGATTTTATTGAACTTAAAAAATCAGATTCTAAAAAAGTTATACCTGACGGAACCGTTTTTGCAAGAAAAATCTATGAAAACGGCAGATATAAAGATGACGGCAAGGAATATATAATCGAAAACGGTAAGCTGAAAGCAAAAGACGGCAAGATTGTATTAAACAATCCTATTGAATACTTTTATGTAATTGCAAAGCCTGTAAATAAATCAAAAGCTAAATAATTTTGATATTAAAATCGTTTTTCAAAGCTTCCGTTACATGCGGGTTGATTAAGGCATATGAGCAATCGGCAAGAGCTATCTCAACATTGCTGTTAATAAGAATAAGCAGGCTTTCAAGACTTGCTTTGTTGCATTGAGTAAAAAACAGTGTAAGCTTAATACTGTTTTGAGTGCATTTTTTGATTATATCCGTTAAAATTTCGATATCATAAGGAAAAGGTATATTTATAACCGTTTTTCCTTTATGTGTTTCTTCAAAATTGGGATTTTTGCTTCCCGCAATTATAATCAGTTCATTTCCGTCAAAATTTTCAAGCAATTCTTCAATCTTTTTTATTGCGTTGTTTGGCTTATATATTTCTTCTTTTCCGCTTTGGATAAAGCCTTCGAGCTTAAGCGCCGAATTTATGACAGGTGTGAAATCATTGTTTTTAATCGCGCATACTTTTTTAAAAGATATTAACTTGCTTGAAAAAAGTTCGCCTTTATATAAATTATCAATTTTTTGGTTAAAATTTTGTGTCATAAAAATTGCACCGGGGAAAGTTGAAAAATCATATTCCGTATCATTTTTACCCCAGTGTCCCGCCAGAAATTTATTATGTTTAAAAAAAGGATAAAAATGAGCAAGTATCAGCTCACCATGTGTATAAACATTGATTTTATCGGATGTTTTAAAGTTTTCAAGCGATTTTAAAACGTCTTCAAGTTCGTCAAAATCTTCTCCCGAAACAAGTATACAATGTCCTTTTTTGGAATATATGTCAATGTTTGCATCTTCTATAGTGCCGTATCTTGTTTGCAGCAAGTTTGACAGCTTCTTTCTTATTTTGAAAGCTATATTCGGGAATTCTTTTATTCTTCTTATAATTTTTTCGTTTCTTATGGTATACCCGTTAGTAAGAGCAAAAAATCTTACTATTTCAAAATCATAATTATTAAATTCCGGTTCGATTTTTTTAATTTTGACAATATTTATTGCACATAATCGAACAAAAATCGTAATTAATTCAAAAAGTCTGAATTTGTTTTTATCACAGCCTTTTTGCCTGTTTGTAATATTTTCTTCCGAAAATTTAATAAGCTCTGATATGGTTGTTAAATTATTCAAATTAAAATCCGTATTTATTATTTCGCAGGGAAGCTTATTGGATTTACAAAATTCAACGTATTTTTCTTTAATATCAAGCTTGTATTGATGCAATTTATTAATTATTTTCAGATAGTCTTCTTCGCTGAAGCTTGTATTTATTAAATGGATTGATAAAATTTCAACGAGAAAACCGGTGCATTCGGTTAATGTAATTTTAAATTCTTTTAATTTAACAATATAATTGGCAATTTCCCTTGCTTCATTTAAAAGCAGCTCAAGAAGAGAGTTAATGCTGGGATGAACAGAGCAAACGCCGTTTGATTTACAGTAGTTTTTTTGTGCAATTTGTTTAAAAAAATCATACATAATAAGATTTTATTTTGAACTTACGACAAATTAATTGCACATATGAGTAATTTACATATACTACTTCCGCGGGGTTAAAGAACAATAAATACAAGCGATATAATTAAGAGGATGGGGACAAATTCGTATACATCTTTTGTACGATTAATTTGAAAAAAAATTAAAAAAGGGTATAATGTAACTATAAACAGATTTGCTACGATAAGGGGAAGATTTGTCTAAGGGGTACGAAAATAAATTTGTACAGGAAAGTTTTGTATGCCAGACTAACGGCATTATTTCCGATTCGATTGTCCAAAGCTGGACACCTCAAGCTATCGAATGCTATAAATTGCATTCCGATTGCGCAAATTGTCCTATAACCAAAGCAAACTACTCGTTTACATGTCAAATGAAATACATTGTTGATATTCTACTGGAAACACTGGGGTTGCCGGACGACAAAGAATCTGATGACAGTGATTGCGTTGCCTAGCAATCCCTATTTATCTTGTTCTGTTTAAAAATGATTTTAGTGCATCCGATTTTGTTTCCGGTGTATTAAGTTCGAGCATTTCCGCATTATCGCACTCTTCATTAGTCGGAATAAAATCGCTTCCGTAAAACTTTTTTATGAATAAAAGTATGACATAGAGCAATATTGCGCAAAATGCCACAAGAAACATTGTTTTAAGAAAAAGTCCTATTAATTTTTTGCCTTCTTTTTTTGTATCCGGTACAACCGATTTTTTAACCCTGTCGGTGTTAATCGGTTCTATATCAATGTCTTTTACCTTTGAGTTCGGATTATCGTATGTGAGTTCACCTGTGGTTTCCTCGGTCATAACAGGAATACCGCTTTGAACGGCATAGCAATTATTTCCCGCGTTAAAAAAGAACAATGCGGCTAAAATTAACAAAATTCCGTATAATTTGCTAAGATGTTTTTGCACTTTTTACTCTCCTTGTTCTTTTTTTAGGCTTTTCTTCCGTTTCCGGACTATCAACTTCTTTTGTTTCCGTTTCTCTTTTTTTGGTTTTCTTTGCTTTTCTTGAAAGCTTTTTAGGCTCTTCTTCTTTTATTTCTTCCTGTATTTTTTCTTCAGGTTCTTTAGTTACTTCTTGTATTGCGGTATTTTCCGCATTAACAGGATTTACTGAATTTTCCGGTTTTGTTTCCGGTTTTTCGTTTTTATTTTGCCGCCTGTTTCTGCTTCCTGTTTTTTTGGTAGCTTCAAGGACGGCGTCCTTAATTGCCTGTTTTATTTCAAGACTTTCGGTATTTTCTTCCTGCTTTATTTCTTCGGTTTGAGCTTGAACGGGCAATTCTGTTTGAACAGGCGCAATATCAACATCTTTAATTAAATCATTAATAACTTCGCTAACCTCGGTTTTAGTCGGCTCAGGTTCTTGATTTTCCTGTCTTTGCTGGTTAATCTGCTGATTATTTTGCAAATTATTTTGATATTTATTTTTATCACGTTTCTGGTTTTTATCAAACTTATGTTTTTGGTTTTGCGAAGGAGCATTTTCCTGATTTGAACTAAAGTTTGAAGTAAAAGGCCCTTTGATTTTATTCATTTTAGCTCTGTTTTCACCGACTGCATTCGGGGTAGCAAATTTGAATTCATCTATAATGAAGCCTTGTCCCTGACATTTATCACATTTTTTTGTAAATATTTCGGATAGGCTTTGTCCCTGTCTGTGTCTTGTTAATTCAACAAGCCCAAGGTCTGATAACTGTCCGATTTGCGGTTTTGCTTTATCTTTTTCAAGCATTAATTCAAAATGTTCGAGGAGTGCAAGCTTATCCATTCTTGTTGCCATATCAATAAAGTCAATTATTACCATACCGCCTATGTTTCTGAGTTTTAATTGGCGGGCAATTTCATCAGCAGCTTGAATATTTGTCTTTAGTATAGTTTCCGCTTGATTTGACGAGCTTGTGAACTTACCGGAGTTAACATCAACAACCGTAAGGGCTTCTGTTTGTTGTATAAATAAATATCCGCCCAGAGGTAAATTTACCTTTGTATTTAAGGAATTCATTATTTCTTTGTTAATTCCCGTTGCAACAAGAAGCGGTTCGCTTCCTTTATGCATTGTAACTTTTACCTGCATATTCCAATGCTGTAACAACTGAGTAGTTCTGTGGAGCGCAAATGCCGTATCCACAATTATTTCATCAACATTTGAATCGCACGCTTCTCTTATAATTCTGTATAATAAATCCTGATCTCTGTATAAAAGGGTCGGAGGATTTGCACTGTCTGCGGCATTTACAATTGAATTCCATTTTTCAAGCAGAATTTCAAGGTCTTCCTGAATTTCCGCATCTGTCTGTCCTTCGGCTTCCGTTCTTACAATAACTCCTACTCCTACAGGTTTTAGCAGGCTGACTATTGATTTTAATCTTGCTCTTTCTTTTTGAGAAGTAATTTTTTTAGATACATTTACGCCTTTTTCATCCGGCAAAAGTACAAGAAATCTGCCCGGAAGAGATAAAGCGGTTGTAACACGCGGGCCTTTATGTCCCGTCGGCTCTTTTACAACCTGAACAATTAATTTTTGATTAGGCTTAACTTTTTCTTTCAAAGAACCTTTGCCCATAATATCATCGGTATGGATAAAACCCATCTTATCGGGCATACCGACATCAACAAATGCCGCTTCAATTGAAGGAAGAATATTGTCTACACGGGACAGATAAACATCTCCCAACAAAACATCTCCCTTTGAAACAAAAAATTCGGATACCTTATTATCTTCAACAAGAGCGCCGATATTATCTTTTTCTGCTATTATAATCTTTTTTGACATACTAAATTCCTTTAAACTTATATAACTCTAAATTCAGTATCGAAAAATTTTGTCCTTTTAATCTTGAAAATGTCGTTTCTTTCAAACAGAGCTTTTAAAAACTCGTCCGCTCTGAGCGCGGGGATAACGTCACTTTGACCTGCTTTAAGTATAAAAACAAAAAGACCGTCGTCACTTATTTCAAAAGATTTAATGGAATTTCGATAATTTATTAATTTTTCTATACCTTTTTTAGTTTTCTTCCTGATTAACAATTCATCGGAAGATAAACACTTTTCTATAATATATCTTATTTTTTCAAAATTGTAAACATCATTTTCAAAATCTTTTATGTTTGTTTCGTATTGCGCCCATTGTATATAATTTTCAAGAGATTTAGGCTCATTTGGAGCGGGCGTTGTAATTGAAATTAATTTCAAACCGGAAGGAGAATTTTTTTTGAATTCTTCTTCAAAATTTTCCCGTAATTTTTCATATGTTTGAAAATTAACAAGTTCACAATCAGACTCCATAAAAATCGGCAGAGCCGGTGAATATGAAACTTTAGGCATCTTGTTAAAGCCTTCGGATAATACAAGCTTTAATTCCAAACGTCTGAAAATCTTTAATATTAAATTTTGCCAATCAAGATGAGAAATAAATCTCAATTCCTGATTTTTTGCGAGTTTTAATCTGTATTTATAAATATTTTGCATAAAATAGTTTATCAGGGATTATATTTTTTGTTATTCTGAAATGCCATATCACACTTTGTAATAATGTTTTTTCTTACTTCATTATAATTTTTTATATCATCTATGGTTTTCTCAAATTGTGCTTCTGCCAATTCTCTTTCAATTCTTCCGAAAAGCACCTTTGTTGTGAGTTCATCCTGAAATAATAATGTCATAATAATTAGAGTATATCATTTTAACTGTTACAAAGCCTGAACTTAAAATTCCGTTACAAATCAAATCAGTCAAGATTTGCCTGTATATCGGTATTAATTTGTTCCATTTTCCTGCAACCGTCGGCATCATATATTGAAACCATGTTTTTACCGTTGTGTTTGGAAAAATACAGTGCCGTATCGGCAGCATTAATTAATTCTTTTGCTTCCTTACCGTCCGTTGTATATTGCGCAACGCCCATTGAAATTGTAGGAGAAAGGTTTTCTGTTTCGCTTACCTTAACCGATATTTGAGCTACATTTTTCCTTATTCTTTCGGCAATAAAACAAGCTTCTTCTTTGCTTGTTTCAGGAAGAATTACAACAAATTCTTCACCGCCGTAACGGGCAGGAATATCTATTTTTCTTACCGTTTCCTGTAAAACGGCAGCTAATCTTTTTAATATGGTATCACCCGTCAGGTGTCCGTATGTATCATTAATTCTTTTAAAATTATCTATATCCATCATTATTAATGATGTATTTCTGTTATATCTCTGACATCTTCTGATTTCATTTTCAAGAAGAGTGTAAAAATGTCTGTAGATATATAGTTTTGTCATACCGTCTTTTGTTGCAAGTTCGTATAACTTGGCGTTATCAATCGCAATTGCGGCTTGATTAGCCAGAGCGGTAATAAATTCTAAATCTTTTTGATTAAATAATTTATCATGTTTTTTATTTGTAATGTTTATAACGCCTATAACTTCGCCTTTTGCAATCAGAGGAACGCAAAGAATTGACTTGGTATCGGCAAGCACTTCTTTTGTTACAAATCTTGGGTCTGCAGAGCCGAGATTGGTGATAATCGGCTTTCTTTCCATAAATACCGTTCCTGCAATCCCCTCACCGACACCTATTTTTGAACATTGCACAACACCATTGTTTATGGCATCTTCCAGTTTTTTATCCTGAAGCCCCGATACAATTCTAACCTGTAAAGCGTTTAATGAGTAGTCATAGAGCATCAAAGAGCCTTTTTCGGCATCCAGAGTAATAAGCGCTTTTTGAATGATAACCTGCAATAATCTTTTTAGGTCATCAATAAAATTAACGGCTTGAGAAATATTGTATAAAATTGAAATATTATGCAAAGATTTCTGCAAGGTTGCAATTTCCGCTTCTTTTTTAATTTTTTTGCGTAACTTTGCAACTATGGGTTCGATATAATTAAAAATGCTGTTTAGTTTGTCCTCCGTTTCAACAGTTATGGGATTGTTTGGCGATTCTTTAATAAAACAAAATGAAACGGGTGTAAGATTATCAAAAAATACCTTTACATGGCTCGGATTGAGGGACAAAATGTTATTTTGTTCAAGAAAACTTTTGAATATCTGGGTTCCTTTTTCGTCCTGCATTTTAATAAGCTGTCCCTGATTAACAGCATCCCAGAACATTGAGTTTGAGTCTTCAAATTCAAAAACCTCATTATTTCTTGTTTTTTCATTAGTGCAAACGCATTTATAATATTGATCTTCAAGAATATAAAAAGTTATGTTTTCGGCTTTTATAATACCGTTGATAAAGTTGCTTAATTTCGGAAGCAGCTCAAATACATCATCTGTTTGATTAGCAATTGTGCTAACTTTAAACATCATGTTAAGATATTTTATGTTGTTTTCCAAAATATTATTTTGTTCTTCAGGCATAATAAAAAATTCTAAACATCATCTTATACAATAATTATAATTGCTTAATTTATAAAAATCACATAATATAATTTTAAATACAACGTTTGGAGGAAAAATTGAGCGAAATATGTAAAAA
>CADBOZ010000068.1 GCA_902796515.1 uncultured bacterium
ATTGTAGTTTTAATGCTGTTCAAAATACCGATTTAATATAAAAGTCAAATAATCATTTACCCTGTTACAAATAATCATCTAGAGTGTGTCTTTACATACATTTTTAATGAAGATATTTTAAAAATATCATCTATTTTGTTTTTTTATATTTAATTAATTCTAAACTAAAACCGGATTCGGAATTATGATGTAAATTGTTGGTTTGTTTAAGTTGTATTGAAACCGCCATGTTGTTTTTATCAACGCAGACTTTTCTTGAATTTTTATAACATATACTGTTATTACATTGCTTCCAATTATATTCGTATTGTGTACAAGTGAAACCATATTTGGATTCTGTATTGCCAAGTTTTTTGGCCTGACTGTTGTTTTAAAATTTGTATAAAAATTATTCCGATTAGGTACATCCCAATTTATTAGTGCATACGCAGGATTTGAGATATAAATTTTCTGTTTTTGACTTGCATTTTCCTTGTTTTTTTCTCCAAAATAATTACCTACAACTTTAACTATTACATATTGATATTCTCCGTCAAATAAATCTATTCCTTCGTTTAACGGTTGTTTGTCGATAGAGTTATGTTCTATTTTCCATTTATCTCCGCCAAGATATAATTTTTGTTTATCAATAATTGCTGTCCCATCACTAAATCCGGCAATAGCTTCTATATTATAAATATAACCTTCTTCATGATGTTTATTACTGCACCCGCTAAGAAAAACCAAAGACAACAAGGCAAAACAGTATAATAACAATTTTTTTATATATAACACTCCAAAATGCAATATTGCACAGTTATACTATTGTTTACCATGAAAAGACAATCACAAACTGCCTGTTAAAATCCCTAAACCAAGTATTAAAATTCAAATAAATTTTTTTAATTATGTTAATCATTTTTAAATAATTGTTAATTAATTTGCAAAAATATATTCAGCCTCTTATAATTGAGCATGTAAAATGTTAGTATTATTTAATTGAGGTAAAAATGAGTACAGAAATTTTAGAAAAAGTAAAAAAAGTTGTAATAGACCAATTAAGCGTAGATGAAAGCCTTGTAACTCCTCAAGCTTCTTTCACGGCTGACCTTGGTGCTGATTCATTAGATACAGTTGAACTTGTTATGGCTTTTGAAGAAGCTTTCGGTTGTGAAATCCCTGATGAAGATGCTGAAAAAATTGCAACAGTTCAAGATGCAGTTAATTATATCGAAGCTCACATGGGTTAATTACAAGCCTAACTTGTATATGAATATTTAAAAAATTAATTTAAAAAGACTGCTGTGGAATTGTTTTTCTGTTTGCAGTCTTTTTTAGGTTAAAATTAGTTTTAGATTAGTCGAGGATGAAATATGGAAAAAAGACGCGTAGTCGTTACCGGTATGGGAATAGTAAGCCCCTTCGGATGCGGGATTGATAAATTTTGGAATTCTTTAATAGAAGGAAAGTCCGGAGTTAAGACTTATACAAGAATTCCGGCTGAAGGTCAGCTTGTAACTTTTGGTGCGGAGGCTACAACATTTGAACAAGAAGTGACAGAAAAGCAATTACTGGAACCAAAAGAAATGAAACGCATGGATAGATTTACCCAGTTCGGATGCGTTGCTTCAGACGAAGCCGTAAAAGACTCGGGGCTGGATATATCAAAAGAAGATCCTTACAGAGTCGGCGTAATTTTCGGTTCGGGTGCCGGCGGATTTGATACGTTTGAAAAACAGCACATGGCAATGATTCAAAGAGGGCCGACCAAATGTTCTCCGTTTACAATTCCTATGTTGATTTCAAACATGGCTTGCGGACGTATTTCAATGAGGCATGGCATAAAAGGTTTAAGTAAATCAATTACAACCGCATGCGCAACAAGCGCACATGCAATAGGAGATGCTATGCGTTCAATTCAATACGGAGATGCGGACGTAATACTTGCCGGAGGCTCCGAAGCGGTTATGACTACTCTCGGAATGGGCGCATTTACCACTGCAAGAACTCTTTCAAGAAGAAACGATGAACCAGAAAAAGCTTCAAGACCGTACGATATTGCAAGGGACGGTTTTGTTATGGGTGAAGGCGGCGCTTGTCTTATAATTGAAGAGTTAGAGCATGCCAAAAAAAGAGGTGCAAAGATATACGCAGAAGTTATAGGCTATGGTCAAACATCGGATGCTTATGATATGGTTGCTCCCGACCCTACCGGAGCAGGCGGAGCGAAAGCAATGGAGCTTGCGGTTAAAGATGCAAATATTACTCCCGATAAAGTGGGATACATCAATGCACACGGGACTTCCACCCATCTGGGAGATATTGCGGAATCGCTTGCAATCAAAAAAGTATTTGGTGATTTATCAACAAATAAAAACTTAAAAGTTTCTTCAACAAAATCAATGCACGGACATATGATTGGCGCGACGGGAGCTGCCGAATCAATTGTGTGTATTAAGGTAATCAATGAAGGAATTATCCCTCCGACAATAAATCTTGAAAACCTTGACCCTGAAGTTGCAAATTTGAACTATGTTCCGAATAAAGCAATCAAAGGAGAGGTTAATTATGCCCTTACAAATTCTTTCGGATTTGGCGGACATAATGCATCGTTATTGTTTAAAAAATACTAAGTAAAAACTGCCCTCAAGAGGGCAGTTTTAAATATAAAAATGATAGATTTAAAATCAACGCTAAAAATTGCATTAAATTCTTTAAAAGTTAACAAGATGCGCTCGGCCCTTACTTCTCTCGGTATAATAATCGGTGTGAGCGCCGTTATTATCATGCTTGCAATAGGCTCCGGCGCAAATAAAAAAGTTCAGGAAAATATGGAGTCAATGGGGTCAAACCTTTTAACCATACGTTCGGCGTCGGCTAAATCCGGAGGTGTTTCAATGGGAATGGGAACAAAGCCGACTTTAAATCTCAAAGATGCTGAAGCCATAAAGAAAAATGCAAGAGGGATAGACGCGGTAGCACCTGTTTTAAGCTCGGGCAAACAGGTAATGTACGGAAATCAAAACTGGTCAACAACAGTGTACGGCATAACTTTGCCGTATTTATACGTAAAAAATTACGAGATAAATATGGGTCGTGCATTCAACTATGAAGATGAAAGAAATGCCGGAAAAATTGCAATTATAGGCTCAACCGTTGAAACAGAACTTTTCGGAGATGTTAATTCAATCGGAAAAACAATAAGAATAGGAAATGTTCCCTTTAAAATAATAGGAACTCTCAAGTCCAAAGGGCAAATGGGACCTATGGATCAGGACGATTTAATATTTATACCGATAACAACGGCTCAAAGAAAAGTATTCGGAACCGACTTTCCAGGCTCGGTAAATCAAATTATAGTTAAAGCTTTGGGTATTGAAGAAACGGATATAGCCCAAAAGGATATAGAGGAAATTTTAAGAAAAAGACATAATCTCGGTAAAACTCAGGAAAATGATTTTGAAATAAGAAACAGTGCGGAATTTCAGGAAAAAATGAAATCAACCGTTCAAACTTTTGCAATTTTACTTGCTTCTATCGCTTCCGTTTCTCTTGTAGTAGGCGGCATCGGTATTATGAACATTATGCTCGTATCCGTTACCGAAAGAACAAAAGAAATAGGCATACGTATGGCAATAGGCGCAAGAGCAATAGATATAAGAATGCAATTTTTAATTGAAGCGCTTATTTTATCACTTATAGGAGGCTTGATAGGAGTTATTGTCGGAATTACAATAGCTCTTTTGGTCGGAGCATTGTTTGATACCCCCGTATTAATAACAATTTCCCCTATCTTACTGTCGTTCGGATTTTCGGGACTCGTTGGTATAGGTTTCGGATATTATCCCGCATATAAAGCCTCTTTGTTAAATCCCATTGATGCTCTGAGATATGAATAATATTTGCTTTAAGACAACTGTTCATTAATAATAATATATAAATTTTTTGCGCATTATAAATATAATGATATAATTTTTTGTAAGATGGCTGAAACGGATATTAAAACTTTTAAATATGAAGAGTTTGCAAAAGACCTTGCGAGTCAGGCAAGTCAAGTTATTCCTGCCGATATAAATAAGCCTGACAGTAATTTTATAATTGAAATTATTTACCGTTTCTGTCAGATGGCGGGAGATGCTCTTGTAAAGGAAGAAAAATCCAAACTGACAGCCGATGAAGCAAGTCTTGTGGTTCAATTTATAGGGGAATGGATTTTTCATAAATCAATAGACTTAATCAGGGCAAAAATTGACCCGAAATTAAGGGAAGGCATACTCCAAAAAGTTGCTTTTACGGTTTTTGATATTGCAAAAAGAGCTGTTGAAAACCAGCTTCCGCAGGAGCAATTAATCGAGCTTGTGGAAGCACAGGTTAAAAAATCCTTTACCAAGGCCGTTCAGGATTTAACAGCAAAAGGAATTATCGACAAAGCAAAGTCGGAAAATGCTCTAAGTCAATCTAATATCGATGCAATGGCGGTTGAGCAGGTTGAAGCGGACACAAAAGAAGAAATAGCGGAAATGAGCGATTCTAAAATAATTAAGCTTGCCTCATTTGCTATTTTAATTAAAAATTTTCCGATGGAAAAAATAAAAACAATTCTTTCAAAATTTAACAAACCGGAAAGAGATGTTTTATTAAAATACCTTAAAATGCCTGATTTAGAGGATAAGTTGGATATGAAAACAACTATGAAATGTTTTGATGAAATAAAAAATGCACTTCCCGAAAGTATAACCGTAAATTACGATAAAACATATAAAAAAATGTGTAAAATTGTAAAAAATTCGGATAAAAACGAAATTTTAGATATCATAAAAAATGAAAGACCTGTTATTCGGGATTTTGTTTTATCCTGTTATGCAGGTAAAAAGGTTAAGCTTCCTCCTATGATTGCAGATACAGTATCAAGGTTTTTAGAAGAAAACGTTTCATGATTATCAGAAAGAAAAATATAAAATTAAATAAAGAATCATCCTCTAAAAATATAGTTCAGCCGAAAGGCAACGTTATCAAAAAAGAGGATTTAGTTCCCGTTGAAAAAAAATTGCCCGAAGAAGAAAAAAAGAAGATTGATGTCGAAAAAGAAGCGTTTGAAAAAATAGATATTTCAAGTATTGATTTTAAGGAAAGAATTGAAAGAAGAAGAGGGGACAGGCGCAGAGGATACAGAAGAATAGACGAACGTTCGCTTGTATCACGCGCGCAATCGGAAGCTAACTCCATTAAAGAACTTGCAGCCCGTGAAGGCTATCAAAACGGTTTGAGAAAAGCATCAAAAGAAATTCAGGAAATTAAAGAAAGCCTTGTTGAATTTCTTGCAATGAAAAACGAAATGTACAATGATTTTTATCCGCATGTTGCAGAACTTGCCGTGGAAATTGCAAAAAAAATCATTAAAAAAGAAACGGCAATATCAAAAGAAGTTATAAAAGAAATAACCATGGCAGCACTGGATGAATTAAATTCCGATACGGAAAAAATAACGGTAAAAGTAAATCCCGAAGATTGCGAATTTGCCGCAGCTTCATTACCCGAAATGCTCAAAGAAAAAGGAATAAATGCAAAACTCAATGTTATTTCGGATGAAACAGTTGAAAAAGGCGGATGTATTATCATTGCAAACAACGGTGTAATTGATGCCGACATAAATACACAGCTTGCAATTTTGCAAAATGCATTTGGAATTTATAAAGGAGGAATATAAAAATGGCATCCTCCGGACAAACTTCCAATCCGGTATCGGAAATTGCTTTAGCCGGTTTTGTTATAATTTTAATATTAATCTTGCTTCTTGAAATGCCCAACTGGGTTATAAATTTTTCAATAAGCTTTAACATAACGCTCGGTATTGTTCTTTTGATGATATCGTTGTATGTTAACAAGCCTCTTGAACTGGCGGCTTTTCCTTCAATTCTGCTTATCGGAACGGTTTTCAGACTTGTTCTGTCTATTGCATCAACAAGGCTTATTCTTGCAAAAGGTGACGCGGGACAGGTTATTGAAGCATTCGGAAATTTCGTAACCGGCGGAAATATGGTTGTAGGCGGTGTTATATTTCTTATTATTACCGTCGTTCAATTTATGGTTATTACCAAAGGTGCCGAACGTATCGCCGAAGTTTCCGCCAGATTTGCACTTGACGCTATGCCCGGTAAACAAATGACAATTGATGCCGATTTTAATGCCGGATTAATTTCACCGGAAGAAGCCGTTAAAAGACGTGAAGACCTTCAAAGAGAATCAAGCTTATACGGTTCAATGGATGGTGCTATGAAATTCGTTAAAGGTGATACCATAGCAGGTATCATCATTACTCTGATTAATATTATCGGGGGCTTGATTATAGGTATATTATTAAACGGAATGACGCCCGAAGATGCGGTTAATAAATATACGATACTTACAATCGGTGACGGTTTGGCATCTCAAGTTCCTTCGCTTCTTATGGCAATATCATCAGGTATAGTAATGACGCGTGCCACCGGCGGCGGAGCGGCACTGGGTTCGGATTTGGCTGTTCAGATTTTATCCAAACCGACCAGCTTGTTTTTAGCATCCGGATTTTTAATTTTAATTGCGCTCACTTCTCCGATTACAGGTTTGCCATGGTTTCCTTTTATAATATTTGCAACAATTTTAATTCTCGGCGGATTATCGGTTCTTGTAAATCAGGATGTACAGCAACAATTAGGACAATTGGATGCGGTTAAACAGAATATGCAAGACCTTGTAAATCCGAATAAAATGTATGAAAGACTCGGCGTTGATGTTTTATCTCTGCAGGTGGGTGCTGCTCTTTTAATTATTGCCGACCCCGAGCAGGACGGACAATTACTTGCTAAAATCGCAGCTTTAAGACAAAGAATTACCGACGATTTGGGCTATATTATTCCGAACATAAGAATTATGGATTCTTCCGCCATAGGGGATAACGAATACTTAATTTCAATAAGAGGCAACCCTGTTGCAACGGGAACGGTTTACCCCGGAAAACTTATGGTTATATCAGACCAGTATGATGCATTAGGAAAGAAATTGCCCGAAAATGCCATTGTTTCGGTTGAACCCACATTCCAATCGCAAGCATACTGGTTAAATCCGCAGCATATAGGTAAAAACGATAAAATTCAAGCGGTTGACGCTGTTGACGTTATTGTAACACACTTACAAGAGTGCGTAAGAAAATACGTTGATGAGATTATGACAAAAACCGATGTGTTAAAACTTATGGAGCTTGTTAAATCTCAAGACCCGACCCTTGTTAATGACCTTGTTCCGACAATTATTTCAACATCCGATTTAAGAAAAATATTTGTTAACTTAATCAGAGAAAAAGTTTCAATAAAAGATATCATATTTATTTTTGAAAGACTCTGCGACTATGCCAGATTTTCAAAAGAGCCTGATATATTATCGGAAAGGCTTCGTGCGGCATTGGGCAGACAAATTTGTCTTTCTAATTGCAATAAAGACAAGGTTTTATATGCTCTTACACTTTCTTCGGAATGGGAAAAAATACTTGATGACAGCTGTCAAAGAACAGAGCTGGGAACAATGTTTCTTCTAAACCCGATGCAGGTGCAGGAATTAATTGAATCCACGGCAAATACTTTAATGCGTTCACAGCAAACAATAGGCGTTCAGCCTGTTATACTCTGTTCTCCAAGAATTAGGCTTCCCCTGTATCAAATGCTTGAAAGACATATTCCGACAATTGTTGTAATATCTTATTCCGAATTAATTACCGATATAAGAGTTGAAGCTATTGATACAATTGGCGAAGGCTATTAAAATTAATAATGCTTGCATGTAAAATTTGCTCATTGTAAGATAAAATTAAGGAGATAATTATGAGCCAAATTACAAAAATTGCGTGGGATTTAAACGAAAAAGCACCGAACAGATATCAATTAGTTTACGAATTGATTGAACTTGCCAAAAAATTAGTTGACGAATCTCAAATGAAAAAACCGAGAGATGATTTCGGTTATGATGTTGATATGACATTTGAGTCCGGTGTTAAAAAGGAAAAACCCGTACAACACGCTATTATGGTTAAAGCATCTGAAATTGATAACGAAGGACTTGTTGGTTAGTTTTCGGCTAAAATAAATGGAAAAACTTGAAGAAACGCTTAATTACCTGAACAAAGTAACGGCTTCTTTTAAACCTGAGATTGCTGTTATATTAGGTTCCGGATTAGGCGTTTTTTGTAATGATTTAGAAGGTATTTCAATAAGATACAGAGATATTCCGAATTTCGGCATATCAAGTATCGAAGGACACAAAGGCGAGTTATTATTCTGCAATATTGAAGGCAAAAAAGCAGTTGTAATGCAAGGCAGATTTCATTATTATGAAGGAAATCCTCTTAGTGTATGCACTTATCCGATTAAAGTTTTTAAAAAACTCGGAGTTAAAACTCTTTTTATAACAAATGCCGCAGGTGCAATAAATAAGACATTTAAAGTCGGTGACATTATGATGTTTTCCGACCATATTAACCTCATTGGCGATAACCCGCTTATAGGCAAGAATGATGACTCTATCGGGGAAAGATTTCCAGATATGAGCGAAATTTATACGCCGTATCTTTCTAAACTCGCTAAAGATACGGCAAAAGAAATGAATATTGATTTAAAAGAGGGTGTTTATATAGCAACATCAGGCCCGAGCTATGAAACAAAGGCGGAAATAAAAGCATATTCAATATTGGGAGCGGATGCTGTCGGAATGTCGAGCGCACCGGAAGCTATAGTTGCAAGTTATTTAAAAATGGACGTTATAGCCTTTAGCCTTTTAACAAATTATGCCGCAGGCATCTCAAATGCCAAACTGTCACATAAAGAAGTCCTTGAAACGGGAAAGACGGCAGGTTTGAATCTTTCGGCACTAATCAAAAACATAATAAAAAAATTATAATATTTTTTAGGAACTTAATCTTCTTTTTTGCGTCATAAAGTAAGAGGATTTGTTTAAAATTTTAAAGAGGATTGAATAAAATGCAAGAAGAGAGTTTTGATTGTATTATTTTAGGCGGAGGCCCCGCAGGTCTTTCGAGTGCTTTATATGCAAGACGTGCAAATTTAAGCTGTGCAATTATTGATACATCGGCAATCGGAGGAACTCCGTCCAATTACTGCGAAATTGAAAATTATTTAGGTTTTGATAAAATCAACGGATGGGAATTGTGTGAGCGTTTTGAAGAACATGTCGATAAATTCGAAGTACAGAAATTTCCCTACGAAGAAATTAAAAAAGTTGACCTTGTATCAAATACCAAAAAGATTTTGACATCAGACAAAGAATTTTCAAGCAAAACAGTAATAATTGCAACAGGAGCAAAACCTAAAAAGCTTAATATTAAAGGCGAAAAAGAAAACACAGGGCACGGGGTCAGCTATTGTGCCGTATGCGACGGAGCTTTTTATAAAAATAAAACTGTATCCGTTATCGGCGGAGGAAATTCAGCACTTGAAGAAGCGCTTTATTTAACAAGATTTGCAAAAAAAGTATACTTAATACACAGAAGAAATGAATTCAGAGCAGACAAAATCATTCAGGAAAGAGTGCTTAATAACAATAAAATTGAGCTTATTTTAAACTACATGCCTGTCGAAATATCAGGTAACGGCAAGGTTGAGAAAATAAAATTAAAAAACTCTTCCGATTTCTCGGAAATTGAACTTGATACGGACGGAGTATTTCCGTATATCGGTCTTGAACCGAATTCGGAATATTTTACCGGTCAAATCAAACAGGATGAAAACGGTTTTATTATTACCGATAATTCAATGAAAACAAGTCAAAGCGGAGTTTTTGCAATAGGAGATATAAGAAATACACCCTTAAGACAGGTTGTAACTGCAGTTGCGGACGGCGCTATCGCAGGAGTGGGCGCTTCAAGATACATTCTTGAAAGCTACAAAGATGATGCCGTAAGCGAAATCAGTGCAAAATAATTTATCTGACTTTAACTCTGACTTTAATATCCGAATTATCGTCAAAATCAAAATTATCGGAAATGATTTTAATTTTAACCTCGGAATTATCTTTACTTACGACAATTCCGTCTGATTTTTTATTTCCGATTTTGATTTTTGCCGTTTGTTCGGGTTTAATTTTTGAAATTTGATTTTCATTGAATTCAGCACTGATGTATGCATCTTTACCCGCAATGGTAAATAATTTTGTATTTATTTCAACGTTATTTCCCGCTTCAATATTTTTATTTTTGATTATTCCGCTAACAGGGGCAATTATTGTTGTTTTTGCCGTTTTTTGTTTTAATTCGTCAAGCTCTGAAGTCAGTTTGTTTATTTCGATATTTTTTGAATTTTCGCCCCCTGCTAATTTGTTTTCTTCCGACTTTAGATTATTCTGGGCAAAGATGTATTTATTTTTTGCCGTTTCTAAATTTTTAACCGCTTTATCGAGGTCTTTTTTTGTAACAGAGCCGTCTTTAAATGCATTTTTATATCTTACATAATCACTGTTTGCTTCTTCAAGCTTCATTTTTGCATCTTTTTCTTCCTTGCGGGCAAGTATTAATTTATCTTTTAGAGCTTTATCGTCTTTAGTTTTTGCCTGAATATTTTCAAGTTTTTTTTCAAGTTCCGCTATTTTATCGGTATATTCGCTTGCTTCAAATTGAACAAGGATTTCGCCTTCCTTGACTTCCGCATTTTCTTCTATATTTAATTCAACCGCCCTGCCGCTGATTTCGGATATAATATCCGTCTTATCAATAATTATTTTTGCCTGATTTGTATATTCAAAAAAACAAAAGTTGTATAAAAATACACCGAGTGAAAAGACTGCTAAAATCAGAGTAATTAAAACCGCTGCTTTTTTAAAATTACTTTTCATTGTCAAATCCTTTCATTGATTAAATTTATACTTTAGTATAACCAAAATCTGATTTATGTTTAATTCATTTAAAAACAGAAAAATTATACCATATCAATATGTATTAGTATAGCTAGTACCAGATATTTTCACCAGAAAGATAAATAATTGAACAACAGTATCAGAACAGATACAAATGCAACTGTTCTTCGAAGAATACTGAATAATTCAAATAATGAATTAAGACAAAGTCTTCTTCGAATGAGCTCGGGGCTTAAGGTATTGTCTGCAAAAGACGATGCTGCGGGCGTTGCCATATCAGCAAAAACTAAAGTTAGCCTTAGCGGTTTAAACATCGCTAATAATAACTTGCAAATGAGTATTGCCATGTTTAATACGGCTGAAAGTGCGCTTGATAATGCTGAAAGTATCTTGCTTGAATTAAGGCGTATGAGTTTAAAGGCGGTTGATTCAAGCTGTGGTGAAGATGTAAGAAAAGTATTTCAGGATAAGTCTGATATACTAACTGAAGAACTTGAAAGAATACAACAAGGAACAAAATTTAATAATCTGAATTTATTTAATTCAAAAGCAGACACGGCAAAGAAACAAACTCCGTCAAATACTCAAGAAAACAATGAACCCGAACAAAACGCTCCTCAAAACGCTCCGCAAGCAAATATTGCGCCGTTATCATCTCCGAACAGAAATCTAAATGCAAATTTACTTACTGCTCCGTCTTCTTTGAATTTACAAAATGATGAATCTGGTGAAATAAATGGTGAAAATGACAATAATGTTTCGTTAAACAACACAACTCTAAGTTCTCCCAAACTTATGGCAGGAGGAATAAGGCTTCTTGGTGCAAGTCCTGAGGATACTCCCCGTATCGCTGAAAATGAATCAAATGACGGAGTGTACATAACAGGAGCATTTGACTTTGCAAAGAATGAAGAATATAAGGTTAATATTGACGGGGCAGTTTATACAATAAAAAACAGAAATTCAACAGATGCAACCATTTCTTATAAAAAAGAAATCGAAACAGGAATTATAACTTTTACCTGCAACACTTTTACCATAACAGGCGAAAAGGATGCTAACCATAATATAGTAATAAACGGTAAAAATAACTGGGTATACGGCGGTGATTTGATTAACGAATTTCATCCATTCAGCAATACTTCAACGGGAAATCGATTCTATGGAGGAGCGACAGACGAAACATTTAACATAACGGGATATAATAATAGCTACTACGGCCTTGGCGGCAATGATACATTTAATATAGATACAGGTGCAAGCACATATAATTACTTGTATGGCGGAGAAGGAAATGACATATTTAATCACAATATAAACGGTCATCAATACTACTATGGAGAAGCAGGAGAAGACACATTTAATGTTAACGCAAACAGCGGAACATATAACGGTGGATTAGCTAATGATACTTTTGATATCAAAGGAAATTCTTTAACCGTTAACGGTAACGAAGGGGATGACAAGATTACAATAAACGGCAACAGCTGTACAATATACGGAAACGCAGGGGATGACAATATAAAAATTGAATCAGGCAGCAATAATTTTGTTGACGGGGGAGCAGGAACAAACCGATTTGTAAATAACGGTACAAATACAACTTCCACTAATGTTCCGGGGGCAAATTCCTATACAATAGATTTTGCAAAAAAAGAAGAAAGAAA
>CADBOZ010000069.1 GCA_902796515.1 uncultured bacterium
GTTATACAAATCCAGATTTGCTTTTTTAAACTTTAATACATTTTCATCGGGCATTGAATGAAGCGCAACAGGAATTAAAATTGCGGATAATACACCGATAATTGTCAAAACTATCATTATTTCAATCAACGTAAAAGCAAAAAAACAAGCGGTTTTTTTAAATTTATCCGATAAAAGATAAGGAGAGGACAAAATTTTACTATTCATAACAAACCTCAATTAAGCTTTATTTATAAAAATATCATTGATACTAAGTAAAGAGCAATCATGTAATAATATTAAATTTTGTAAAAAAATATTTAAAACATGATTTAATCCTCTAAATAGAGGATTATTATAAGTGTATGGAAATAGTTAAAATACTGAAAGACTACGCAAGAACCCCATTTGAAGAGGATTTGAACAACTATTTTTCGCAACAGTTTGAATCCACTATTTGTTGTGAACCGATAAAAAATAAAGAGTTTTTAATTAAATACGTTCAACCGATAAATGATTTTATCATACACACTACAGCAGTTGCAGGGGCGGACGTAAAGAGAATATTAGGCTAAAAACCGGTATCTTTGCATAAATCATTATTAGACCTTGCTTCAACTGCCATTTTATCACAAAGTTCATTAAATTCATTTTCATTATGACCTTTTACCCAGATAAATTCAATATCGTGGGGTTTAATTGCATCCAAAAATTTTTTCCACAAATCAATATTTTTAACAGGATTAGATGTGTTTAATTTCCAATTTTTCTGCTGCCAGCCTGCAATCCAATTTTTATTTACCGCATCCGTTACATACTTAGAATCAGAATAAAGTTGAATTTCACATGGTGTTTTTAAATAAGCAAGAGCATCAATAACCGCCATCAGTTCCATTCTGTTATTTGTTGTATATTCGAAGCCTTTTGAAATATTCTTTTGATGAATTTTGTGTGAAGCATCCTCATATAATAAAACAATCCCGTAACCGCCCTTACCGGGATTATTTGCGCACGCGCCATCGGTATAAATTTTCACTTTTGGTTTATTCATTCAATCATCATAACATAAAACTTAATAAAACATATACATTGTTACGTGTTTATGTTTAAATTAACTTTGCAAAACTACACTTTTAAATCGGAGATAACAACAAAATGATTATCGTAATGGAGCAAAATGCTACACAAGAACAAATGAACCGTGTTACAAAGTACATAGAAAATCACGGCATGAAATCATATATTCATAAAGGTGATTTACTTAATGTAATTGCGGTAATTGGAAACGAGCTCACAATCAATCCGGAAAGCATTGCGGCATTAGACGGAGTTAGTACGGTTAAAAAAATTCAGGAACCATATAAACTTGTATCAAGAACAACGCACCCTGAAGATACTGTTATAACATTTCCAAACGGAGTTAAAATCGGCGGATTGGAAAAACCCGTGCTGATGGTCGGACCTTGTTCGGTAGAAAAAGATTTTGACGGTTTAATAAGAATAGCCGAAGCAGCTAAAGAAATGGGCTGTCAATTTTTGAGAGGCGGCGCTTTTAAACCGAGAACTTCTCCGTACGATTTTCAAGGGTTAGAAGAAAAAGGGCTGGAATATCTTGCAGCTGCAAGAGAAAAAACAGGGCTTCTTGTAGTGTCGGAAGTAATGGACACGATGGATATTTCTTTACTTTGTAAATACGTAGATATATTGCAAGTGGGCGCAAGAAATATGCAAAACTTTAAACTGTTAAAGGCTCTGGGAAGAATAAATAAGCCTGTCATGATTAAAAGAGGCGGAGCAGCTTCAATAAAAGAATTCTTACTTGCGGCGGAATATGTCGTATACAATGGCAATCCTAATGTAATTCTTTGCGAAAGAGGTATTAAGGGATTTGACTCACAATTCTCAAGAAATGTGCTTGACATAGCTGCAGTACCGATTATAAGAAAAATTTCACATTTACCGATAATTGTTGATCCGTCCCATGCAACAGGCAAAAGATATTTAATTGAACCAATGGGAAAAGCAGCACTAATAGCAGGAGCGCACGGTTTAATGTACGAAATTCATTATGATCCTGATAATGCATTATGCGACGGAGCGCAAAGCTTAAATTTAGATCAGTTTAGAAAAGTAACTAAATCACTCAATAAACTAATCGGAAGAATAGATTATGATAATAAAAACAGTTTACAATAAGGAAAAATCAAAGTGGCACTCACATTTCAAGAACTAATATTAAATTTATCAAAATACTGGTCGGATAACGGATGCGTTATACAACAGCCTTATGACATAGAAAAAGGCGCGAGTACAATGAATCCGGCAACATTTTTAAGAGCATTAGGGCCTGAACCGTTTAATTGTGCGATGGTTGAACCGTGCAGACGTCCGACGGATGCAAGATACGGCGAAAATCCAAACAGGCTCGGACATTATTTTCAATATCAGGTAATATTAAAACCCTCTCCCGACAATGCACAGGATTTATATTTAAACTCCTTAAAAGCAATGGGGATAGACTTAGAAAGTCATGATGTAAGATTTGTTGAAGACAACTGGGAATCACCGACACTTGGCGCAGCAGGTGTAGGTTGGGAAGTATGGTTAGACGGTATGGAAATAACGCAATTTACATATTTCCAACAAGTCGGAGGTATAGAAGTTAAACCTGTTGTCCTTGAAATAACCTACGGTTTGGAAAGAATTGCAATGTATCTTCAGGATGTAGACAGTGTTTTCAATATTAAGTGGAATAATTCACTGAAATACGGAGATATATACCTACAAAATGAAATTGAACAATCAAAGTACAACTTTGAATATTCTAATGCCGAAAGACTTTTTAAGCTGTTTGATTTGGCATCAAGCGAAGCGACTGATTGTATCGAAGCGCAAATAGTGCTTCCCGCATATGATTGGGTATTAAAATGTTCGCATACCTTCAATTTGCTTGACGCAAGAGGTGCAATAAGCAAGGATGAAAGAATTAATTATATAGGAAGAGTAAGAACCCTTGCATCCAAAGTTGCACAATTATATGTTGAACAAAGAGAAAAAATGGGTTTCCCTTTAATAAAGAAATAACCGATAAAGAAAGAAGTATATGAATAACGATGAAAAAGATTTATTGCCTTTTTCAAGCGAAAAAGCTGAACTGGGCATTGTTGAAAAAATTATAAGAAACCTGTTTACCATAAAAAATCCCGATAATATGCTAAAACAAGCAGAATCCGGAGGATTAAAAAAAACACTGGGCGCCCTTGATTTAATAATTCTCGGCGTAGGTGCAATAATCGGAAGCGGTATATTTACTGTTGTCGGAATAGCCGCCGCAGGTTCGGCAGAATCGGCAGGAGCAGGCCCGGGCTTAATTATTTCAATGATTTTAGCATCGTTAGCTTGTGTATTTTCCGCATTATGTTATAGTGAATTTGCTTCCATGATACCTGTTTCCGGGAGTGCATATCTGTACACATATGCCACAATGGGTGAATTTATGGCGTGGCTTATCGGCTGGGTTTTAATGCTTGAATATCTTGTCGGATATATTGCGGTATTAAGCGCATGGACAGGATATTTTATGCAATTTATTAAAGGGTTTTCAAAATTCTTGCCCGATTTCATTGTTAATCCGCCTCATTATTTAATTCACGATTACAGCACAATAGTGAACAATCCGGAGCTTGCTAATTTACCTATGCCTCATTTTTTAGGCATTCCCGTTTGCATAAATTTACCCGGAGTTTTTATCAGCATATTTATAATTTATACATTAATTAAAGGGATGAAAGAATCAACAAAAATGGCAGGCGTTATGGTTGCCATAAAACTCGGTGTTGTCGGTTTATTTATATTAACGGGTATGTTTTACATTAAGCCCGAAAACTGGGTTCCTTTTGCGCCAAACGGTTTAAACGGGATATTTATGGGCGCATTTTTGATATTCTTTGCATATATCGGTTTTGATGCAATAGCAACAGCAGCCGAAGAAACAAAAAATCCTCAAAAAAATCTTCCAATAGGTATTATAGGCTCACTTGCCGTATGTACAATTATATATGTACTTGTAGCTCTTGTTTTAACAGGCGTAGTTCCGATTAGCCAAATTGATACACAGGCGCCGATAGCCTCAGCTATGGCAATGGTAGGACAAAACTGGGTAGCGGGACTCATTTCAATAGGCGCTCTTACGGGATTAACATCTGTTTTACTTGTTTTAATGCTTGCGGGTACAAGGATATTATACGCAATGAGCAGGGACGGTTTTTTACCTAAAATACTTCAAACACTCCACCCGAAATTTCAAACTCCGCACGTTTTAACAATACTCACAGGTTTAATTTGTATTATAGGTTCGCTGTTTTTAAATATATCAACAGCTGCGGAATTATGCAATTTCGGAACATTTACATCATTTATTATAGTATGTGTTGCGGTACTCATTTTAAGAAAAACAGACCCGAACAGGCACAGACCTTTTAAAGTACCTTTCTCACCGTTTATTCCTTTAATGGGAATATTCTGCTGCGGAGGACTGATGATATATTCAATGAAATTTTTAACAACATCAAAAATACTCTTTCCCGTATGGGTTGTAATGGGCATAGCTTTTTATTTGATGTACGGCTATAAAAACATCAGAAGTCTTAACAATGACGGAGAAGATAATGCCTAAAAACATAATAAAAAATATTTTAACAAGAAAAAGCGCGGATGAACTTTTACAAAGAGCAAAGACAGGCTCTCTTAAAAGGACATTGAATGCGTTTGACTTATTTGTTATAGGAATTGGTGCAGTTGTCGGCACGGGTATTTTAACAATTATCGGAACAGCAATACAGGGCGGGCCTGAAAGTGTAGGTGCGGGCCCTGCAATTATTGTTTCTATGGTACTTGCTGCTATAGCATGCGTATTTTCCGCTTTATGCTACTCTGAAATTGCATCCGTAATACCAATTTCAGGAAGTGTATACACTTATACCTATGCAACACTGGGCGAACTTGCCGCATGGCTTGTAGGCTGGGTGTTAATGCTGAATTATGTTATCGGAAACATTACCGTTGCAAGTTCATGGTGCGGATATTTAACACAACTTTTGAAAGGTTTTTCAAATTATCTGCCGTCATTTGTTGTAAATTTTCCCATATGGCTAAGGAGTGATGTTCGTTCCATATACAATATGTGCGACAAATACGGAATTGATATACACGATAAAATACCGTTTTTA
>CADBOZ010000070.1 GCA_902796515.1 uncultured bacterium
CAAAAGAGATTAAAAAGCCTGCATTTCCAGTTTTTTTTTATTGAGAGCCTTTATTGTATTTTGTATACAATACTCTTTTTCTTCGTCGCTTATATTTATTTTAGCCGAAAGCCCGTTTATGTAGTTATCTATTCCGTATTCCGTCAGTTCCTGATTTTTAAGTTGTTTATCAAGTTCTGATATCATTTTTTTGCGGTTTTTATCGATAAATTCTTGACTAACGGTATTTTCCTGCGAATTTTTTGATTTAAAATGTATACCGACAGAATTTTGCCAGTAATCAGGATTATTCGGAGTTTGTTTGTATTTGCCTGATTTTATAAATTGTTGGTTCTTTTCGGATTTTTTATTTTTAAATTTCGGAATGTTTATTGTAAAGAAATTATTTATTTTCATCTGTTAAAATAAAAATTCAAAAATTTAAAAAAATTACTTTTTTGTAAACTTTTGTTAATATTCTTGTTATTATCCTAATTTTTTCGGAAAAAATGCCGATTATTAGTCTGTAAATTGATTTTTTCATAAAAATTATTAAGTGGAAAAGAGAGATGATATGACAATAAGTTCGGTAAATTATAATATTAATACTTCTTATGGTGCTTATGTGCAGCGTTTATCCGCCGCTACAAAACAAAAGCTGACAGAGCTTTGCATTCCTTTTAGCGACAATACAACAGAGCAAGAAGGAAGAGCATTAATTGAAAAAGCACTTAAGGAAAAGCAAATAAAGAATGAAGAAAAAAATAAGCAGCTTCAAAATAATTTTTCCAATAAAAATGATAAAGACAGCTTATTTGAAAAAGCAGCCAAACTTGCAAAACAGATTGGTGTAGAAGTTCCCAAAAACTGTACTCTTGATAAACTTCTTCCTCTGATTGAAGTTAAACTTGAAGAAAAAATTGATGCAAATAAAAATAACGTTACTCTTTTGAAGCAGTTAAAAGCGTTCAGTATGGAGCTTGCAAATATTCAAGCTCAAAGCAACGGCTCAAGCGGATACGACAACACAAATCAAGCTTTAATGAGAAGTCTTGAAGTGTTATCCGAATATAACAAGAATTTTTTAAATAAATATCAATTTAAAAAAGGTAAAAATTGGTTGAAAAGTTGACGCTTTCGCTGGTTTTACCTTCTTTTGTTCTTGTAAGACCTGCATAAACTCCAAAATCCATGAATTTAGATTTAAAAGGCGAAATATTTAATCCTATATCATGATCGGTTGAACCGCTGTGAATATTGTATTTATTTGGGAATGCAAGTTTGATTTTGTTAGTAATTTTAAGTTCGGGAGTAAGATAAATTTTTCTTGATGCGGGATTCTGGTCAAGTCCTCTGTAGTTTGTTTCCAGTCCTCCGCCGAATTTTAAAAATTTCAACGGTTCAAGCTCCGCTCCCGCTAATATTTTGTAGTCGGTGCTGCTGTATTTATTTTTTGACGTGGACATGTTTTGTATAAAACTGAATTTATCTCCTATGGGAATGATTGTTTTTGTATCTTCCTTTTTGAAGGTTTCGGAATATTTTGAAGGAGAATAAGTGTTTCTGATATGCAGTTTGAAAGGCTCAATTTCTTCTTCTTTTTCGGTTACATAAACAACATCATCTATAAGTGATACTTCATAATTATTCTTCTTGTGTTTTTGCTCTTTTTTTGCATCTTTAAGAGCTTGCTTTTCTTCCTGTTTTTTTCTTTCTATTTCTTCCTGACGTTCAATAGAGGCACATTCTATTAAATAATCGAAATATTCGCTGCTGTACAGATAATCATTTAATCTTTGCGGATTTTCGTCATTTTTGGCGTAACTTATATTTGCAAAGATAAGCGCAATTAAAATTAAAAATATTATATCAAGCCTTCTCATAGGAATACCATTATAAAATTAAACAGCCAATCTTTCAATTAAATGTGAGGATAATCGCTTAAAATTCATACTTTAATATTATTTATTTTTAATTTCATTAAGTTTATCTTTTGCAAGTCCTGTATCTATGGTCTTTTTGGCAATTTCTATGCCGTCCATGACAGAATCTGCTTTTTTAATTATATAAAGCGCCAATGCGGAATTAATTACGGCAGTATCGTATATTGCCGAATTTTTAAGTTTTCCGCAAAACAGCCCGTCTGTGATTTCAATGTTATGTTCTATATTTTCGCATTCCAATTCTTTGATAGGATGCAAAGGAATATCTACAAGTTCGGGTGTTAATTTATACGCAAATATCTTATTTTTCCATGCTTCGGCAACATATGACTCGTTTTCGGGTGATACAAAAGGAGTATTGTCTTTGGATGAAATTATGATTGAATTCGTATAATTCAAATCAAGACAGAGTCTTGCAGCTTTTTCAACCTTATCTGTACTATCCACACCGATAACTATATTTTTTGTCATACATGGATTTAACATCTTATCCGTGATATTTAAAATGTTTTTAAAACACAATTTTTGTGAAATATTGTTTGAATATTTGAAGTAACTTTCCGATTTATCGGGAGAAAGGTAACAATAATTTGTTTTTTCAATGTTTTCAGTGTTAAATTCCCCGTTTTCATCTTTTTTGTACGGAATTATGTTTAATTTTTTCTGTAAGGCTTCATTGTATTTGCCGGTGTTGTATTTTACAACCGGTATACCGTTTGCCGCAAGAATGATATCTCTTATGAATGAAATGTCAAAATATTTTGTATTATCTTCAATATCCGTGGTTTTAACGGCATAAGTCAAGTCAAGATTTATGCTTATTCTTTTTATTGCGCTGTTTGCGGATTTTATGGCTGCTTCAATTATATCCCCGCTGCTTTTTGTGCCTGTAAATTTGTTTAGCAAAGTTATAAAAGAAACGGCAAGAACTTCGTCGGCTATACCCGAATATATTTCATCAAACGCTTCCAGAAATTCGGTTTTACTCGGCGCAATGTTATTATTTAATTTTTCCGTAATCTCTTTTATCATATTCTATATTTCTTTAAGAGCTTCCGCGAGTCTTTTAATGCCTTCTTTAATTGTTTCGCTGTCTGCATTTGTGTAATTCAGACGAAGAGTATTGACATCTTTTGTGTAATCAACATAAAAAGGATTACCCGGAACAAAAGCAACATTTCTCTTGATTGCGCAATCAAATAATTTAAGCGAAGATTTTCCTTCAGGAAGTGTTACCCAGCTGAACATTCCGCCTTTTGGACGGGTAAAGCTTATGTTCTTCGGGAAATTTTCTTCCATTGCTTTAATCATTGTCTGCGCTTGTTCTTTATATAGTTTTTTTATGGATGCAATGTGTTTATCAAGGTCATTATTTTCAAGATAATCCGATATTAAATATTGTCCGAATATGTTTGTGTGTAAATCGGATGCTTGTTTTGCGGTTTCGAGCATTTTAATTATTTCGACATTTGCAATAATATAACCTAAACGCATTCCGGGTGTAACAATTTTTGAAAAAGAACCTAAATATATGTTTTTATCTGTTTGATTTGCACCGATATACGGTATTCTCTCGTCATTTGTAAATCTTAATTCTCCGTACGGGTCATCCTGAATTAAAATTAAATCTTCATCTTTTATAGCTTCAAAAACCTGCTGCCTGTTTTCTTTTGTATAAGTTAAACCTGTAGGATTTTGAAAATTCGGAATAAGGTAAGCAAGCTTCGGCTTATAAGTTTTAACGGTTTTATTAAGTTCTTCTATGTTAAGACCGTCCGTATCAAGTTTTGTCGGCACAAAATTTGCCAAATACATGCAAAATGCCTGCAATAAACCGAGATATGAAGGTTTTTCAACCATAACCCTGTCATTATCATTTACAAAAACTTTTCCTATTAAATCAAGAGCTTGCTGTGAACCGGTTGTAATAATAACATTATCGATTGTTATATCCATATTCCACAGTTTTTTATATCTTTGAACAATAAAATCTCTTAAACTGTCCAAACCCATTGTTGTTGAATATTGATATAATTTATCTCCGTATTTTTTTGTTATTCTTTCAAATGAAATTTTTAATTCTTCTTTGGGAAAAGAAACGGGATTGGGCAAACCTCCGGCAAAAGAAATGATTTCCGGTTTTTGCGTAACTTTTAATATTTCTCTTATAAAAGAGGACGGAGTATTTTTTATTCTTTCTGAGAAAAATTTTTCAAACATCTTACTTCCTTGATTAATCTTAACCAGTTTATTATATCAAAATTTTACATAAATTGAAGTTTTGTTGTAAAAAATATTTTCCATGCCGGCTTGATATCCCGGATGATTAAACTTTACTTTAAAAATGTATAAATTTTACTTATTTGCATTATTTATTTTATGATAGTAAAATTTTGAATATAGAATAAGTATTGATGGTAGTAAAGTTGCAGGCTAAATTAAAAGACTACATAGATATAATTCAAAAAGTTGCAAGGGTAGAATATAAAAGAATACCTGCGCACATGCTTGATTGCGAAGAGCTTGTTTCCATAGGGATAATTGCGCTGCAAGCTTTGTTTAAAAACAAAACGGAAGAGCAATTGCAGAACTATAACTCTTCTTATGTTGCTACCGCCGTTCGTTGGGCAATAAGGAATGAGCTTAGAAACAGATATAAATGGTATACTTTGAAACATAAGACGGAAGACGGAGAATCTTCGGAAGAATACAGTGATAACCAGTCTACTCTGGATGTTTCTCCGAACAAAATCAGAGAAGCCGTTTATGAAACAATTCTTTCCATCGATTCTATTATGGCAGCAAGTTCCGATAATGAGTCGCCGTTTGATTTTATTAAGGATACTTCAAATACTCCGGATGAAAATGCCGAGCTTACCGAAATGAGTAAATTAATCAAACAGGCAATTTCAAAACTTCCCCAAAAGGAAAGAACAATTGTTGAATACAGATTTTACAGAAATATGCAAGTAAAGCAGATTGCAGCAGCTGTCGGACTTTCAAGTTCGAGAATTACAAGAATTATCCAATCTTCGCTAAACCAGGTTAGAGAATATTTGCAGAAAAAAGGTTTAACGAATTATTAATAATAAAGGAGAGGAATAAATGTTATTGGAAGAAACCAAATTGTTCAGCAGGACATATAAAGAAACAATAAGCGAAGCTTTGAATGTTTTGGGCAAAAAGAATTTGGCACTTATACTTCATGGCGTAAGTTTCCCGTCTGATGACAGCGAAAATATAGGCTTTGGAACATATAATTCAAAAGGAGCAAGAGAACTTTTTAAATTTCTTAAAGGTGTTTTTACGGCTGTTCAGCTTGGGCCCTGCGGGAAAACAAAACTTTCCGACTCTTCCCCGTATACCGGTACCGTTTTTTCAAAAAATCCGCTTTTTATTAATTTAAAAGAGCTTACTACCGATAAATGGGATAAAATTTTATCAACAAAAACCTTAAATAAAATAATCGAAATGAATCCTAACAAAGGCAAGAACAAGGCTGCTTATGTTTATGCAAGTGAAAATATTGAACTTGCTTCAAGTGAATTTTATAAAAACTTCAAAAGAAACGGTTCAAAAGAGTTAAAAAAACAATTTGATAACTTTAAAAACGAAAATGCGGACTGGCTTGATAAAGATGCGCTTTACGAAGCTCTTTCAATAGAAAATAATTCAGATTACTGGCCTCAATGGAAAAATGAAACAGATAAAAATTTATTCGGCGGTATTGATAAAAAAGTTGCCGAAAAAAGAATAAAAGAAATTTCAAAAAAATATCTTGATGTAATTGAAAAATATAAACTTGAACAGTTTATTGTACAAAAACAAAGTGAAGCTACTTTGGATTTTACAAAAAAACTGGGCTTAAAATTGATTGCAGACAGACAGGTGGCATTTTCAGACAGAGATAACTGGGCATATCAGTCAATCTTCTTAAAGGATTGGTATCTCGGTTGTCCTCCCGTTGATTTTTCAAAAGACGGTCAGGCATGGGGATTTAGCGTTGTTGATCCCGATAAACTCTTTAATAAAGACGGATCTTTGGGAGAAGCAGGACTTCTTTTAAAGAAATTATATACAAAAATGTTTAAAGAAAACCCCGGCGGAGTAAGAATTGACCATACAGTCGGTTTAATTGACCCGTGGGTATATAAAAAAGGCCGTCTTCCGAAAGTAGAAGAATGTGCAGGCAGATTGTATTCTTCTCCAAATCATCCGGAGCTGAAAAAATATGCTATTGCAAAAGAAGAAAACATTAATAAAACTCCGATTGAAGGTAAATTTGTTACGCCTGATGATGAAAAATGGATTGATAACCTGAGTGATGAACAAATTTCTTTATACGGAAGAATGGTTGAAAAAATTGTTATCGCTTCTGCGCTTGAAGCGGGATTAACAAAAGATGAAATCATAGCGGAAGACCTTGGAACATTAACTTATCCTGTTGTTCAGGTAATGAAAAAATACGGACTTAACGGCATGAAGCTTGTTCAATTCGTTGTTGCCGAAGAATATGATCATCCGTACAGATGCAGAAATATTGTTCCTAATTCATGGGTTATGGTTGGAACTCATGACAATGAACCCATAAGGATGTGGGCATCAAAACTCGTTAATACCGAAAAGGCAAATCCGTATATTAAAAATTTGATTGAAGACCTTTGCTCTGAATTCGGAAATCAGGATGAAATTTGGCACAAAATGTATACCGATGAAAAATTCTTCGGTTTTATGAAGCTTGTTGAATGTTTTGCTTCAAAAGCCGAAAATGTTCAAATATTTTTCACGGATTTCTTCGGTATCAATGAAGTTTATAACACACCCGGAACATCGGGAGATCCCAACTGGACACTTCGTTTGCCCGATAACTTTGAAGAATTTTATAAAGAAAAGTTACGCTCGGATGAGGCACTTAACTTGCCTTTAGCCATGATTTATGCTATGAAAGCAAGAGGTTGGGAATTTTATAAAAACCATCAGGAACTGTTAGATAAGCTGGAAAAACTTGTAAATGAAAAATAAACTTTATAAATTAATTTTTGGAATTTGTCTTATTGTAATTACCACGCTTAGTGCGTGTGCGTTTTCGTTCCGAAATATGACGCTTGATTTTATTCATATTTCGGATACTCATATTTCAACAGATAGAGGCGATACCTCTTATAAGGCATTATCTTCTTCGAGCGTTTTGCTTCAGGATGCAATTGATCAAATTAATCAAATAAAAGGATTGGACTTTGTACTGTTTACGGGAGATATGGTAGATAGTGCAACCCTGAATAATTACAGAGAATATTATTCACTGTTGTCAAAATTAAAATATCCGAGTCTGAATGCATTCGGAAACCATGATGTTGCATACGGTGATTTAACAAAAGATGAAGTACTTGATATTGTTAAAAAAAGCAACCGAAATTATACATTTAACGGAACATATTACGCTTTTAGCCCTAAAACGGATTACAGAATAATAATTTTAGACAGTACAACGGATAATGATAAGACTTCTAACGGCAATATTTCACCGGAACAGCTTGCTTTTTTGGATAATGAACTTTCCGAAAATCAGGATAAAATTGTTGTTATAGCATTCCATGTTCCTCCCGTTGAACCTTTTGTTTCAACCGAACACAGTCTTATTAATGCCGATGAATTTAATGAAATTTTGTTAAAGTACAAAAATCCTATTGTAGTTTTAACGGGTCACTATCATGCTGCAAAAATTCGTCATTGGGGTAATCTGGTTTATGTTTCAACTCCGTCCATGGTTACTTATCCAATGGCTTTCAGACATATTAAAATCACCAATTACAAAGATAGGGTAATTTTTAAGTTTGATTTTATTCCGACAAGACTTGAAGATATAAAAGAACAAAACAGAAAAAATGTTATATCGTACGGTACTCTGGCAGGTTGCGAAAAAGACAGAGATTATACGTTTGAGTATAAAAAACGTCATCCGAAATCAATTTCATACAAGCGGAATAAAATCAAAAATGCTTCAAAAAACAGAGTAAGCAAAAGAGAAATTAAAAAACTTGAAAGAAAACAAATAAAAGAAGATAATAAAGTAAAAGAAAAGAAAAAAATAAGATTTTTCAGAAAGAAAAACAAAGTCGAAGCTGATTAGTATTGCCGGCAACCGGAGAGAAGATGATGAGTGAAGAGTTACACGATTTTAAGATAAAATTCAGAGGCACAAGAGGTTCATACCCGACTCCTAAATATAATTTTTTGAAGTTTGGAGGAAATACCGCATGTGTTGAAGTAAGATGCGGAAAACAGCTTATTATACTTGATGCGGGAACGGGAATAATTGATATCGGATTGGATGAGATAAAAAATTCAATAATATCAGAAGTTAAAGAGCCTTATCATGTTACGATTTTATTGAGCCATATTCATCAAGACCATATTCAGGGACTGCAATTTTATAAACCCTTATTTATTCCTGATTCAAAAATTAATCTTTTCGGTTTAAATGTAAACCACGAAGATTTAAGAGATACTCTTAAAACAGTCTTGTTTGACAAAGTTTTTCCTCTCGGATTGGATGAGATATCGAGCAACTTTAACATAAATAATTTTTCCCAAAACGATGCTATTGTTATATCGCAAGACGGAACGACACAAGTTTATGATATAAAGTCCTCACTTGATATAGCTGAAGACGATATATTAATTACCGCCTTTAAAACGGCTGCGCACCCTAAAAACGGATGTTTGAATATAAAAGTTCAGTACAGGGGAAAAACCCTTGTTTATGCAACCGATAAAGAAAGCTATATAGGGGCGGACAAAAAATTTATACAGTTTGCTTATAATTGTGATTGCTTAATCCATGATGCTCAATATACATATCAGGATTATGTTAATCCTATTCAATCAAAGCAAGGATTCGGACATTCAACTTTTGAAATGGCAGTGGAAACCGCGGAGCTTGCTAAAGCGAAAAGTACATACTTTTTCCACTATGATCCTGAATACGACGATAATAAACTTTCGATGCTTGAAGAAGAGTTTGAAAACAGGAAAAATAATACATTTTTTGCAAAAGAAAATCATGAAATTATTTTATAAATCAGCATTTGTTTTATTACTTTTGATTTTACTTAATTCTGCCGGTTTTGCTTCTTCAATAAGAGGGCTTGACGGTTTTGAATGGCAGGCAATTGATGCTGTTAAAAACGCAAGAAACCATTCAAACATGGGAAACATTTATTTTAAAGAAGAAAACTACTTTATGGCGCTTAAAGAATACCAAATTGCCTATAATTTGACATACGATAAAAACGCATCTTCAACATATTTATATAATATTGCAAAATGTTTTATGAAATTAAACAATTTTCAAGCCGCAAAATCAGCCATAGAAGGTGCGATTGAAAAAAATTGTATGAATATGACATACTATAAAACGCTTGTCGATGTTTATTTTGAGTTAGATATCCAAAAAAGCGAGCTTAAAAAATATCTTAACGATGACACTAATCCTTATAACAGAATTGTTGCAGGTTTAATATTCTTAAAAACAGGCGATACATCCGCCGCTAAAGGAATTTTCGATGAATTTGTCAGTTCAAATCCCGATATGATAATAACGGATGATGTAAGAAATATTTTAAATAAGCTTTAAGGTCTTTTAAATATAATAAAAGCGTAATCGCTTTCATTTGAATGGATTGAGCTTATAATGTTTTTGGAATTGGTGTTAAGTTTATAATACTCGTTATCAATTTTTTTGTATTCAACAATATCGGCTATAAGGAAGCTTTCGTTCAAAAGGCTTATAAAGTTATAAATTGTTTTTGATGAAACGGCGTCATAGAGCTGTTTTGCCTGATTTTGTGCCGTCATATTCTTTTTAAATTTAATTTTTTTGTATCCGGGTTTATATTTTTCTTCTTCTCCGAATTTTAAAATTGCGTTTTTAGAAATCGGTTTTGAATTAAGTTTATCAATAACAAGTATAATTCTGTCACCCGATTGTGTTTTATCAAGGCAATTTTCAACAAAATATTTTGTAATATAGTCGTTTACGTTTTTTTGAAACATATAATCTTCAAGGAGATATTTTATATTATTTTTATTTACGGTTTTTGCCTTTTTACTTGCGATTTGTTTTATAAAGGATTTTTTGCCGTTCTTTTTTAATATTGAATAATCAAAGTCAAAGAAAGTTAATTTTTTATAATATGTTTTACCGAATTCCCCCAAATAAGGCATTATAATAAAATCTTCAGAATTAACATCATATTCTTTAAAGAATATATCAACAGATTTATTAACGGGAAATTCCTTTGCTATTGTAACGTTTAATGTGTTGACATTAGGGTTTATTATTTGTATTGCAAGAAAACAAAAGATTAAAATATACTTTATAACTTTGTCTTTAACGAAAAACAGTCCTCTGCAAAACGCAATAATAACTATTAAATAGAATTGCAGGGCGCAAACGGGGTTTAAGTCTATAAATTCATAAATGAAAGCAAAAACTATAACGGCTAAATACAAAGAAGCAATCGTAAACAATGTTTTAAGCTTATAGTTTTTTGAAATAGTCTTTAATGAATAATAAATAAGGAAAAACAAAGGCAAAATCGAACTGTAAAAAAGCGTTAAAAATATTTTAAAAGAATTTACGTTTCTAAAATCAGGATTTAAGAAAAAAGTATAGAGCATACCGAGTGTATTTTTTGTTTGATTTTCAGGTGCCATAAAGCTTAAATACGGGCTTATGTATTCATTTATCATTAAATATAATCCGTTAAGATTAAATCCCACAGCCTGCGTTGAAGGCGGAATAAGGTATTTAATATAAACAAAATAATGAACGGCAAGAAACGGAAGCGACCAGAAAAAACCGATTACTGTTTCATAAGCAAGCTTTGGAAAATAACGCTTGAATACCTCTTTTTTTTGGGAAGTTAAATATAAAATTCCAAGCTCCGCTCCGACAAAAATAAACCCTAAAACATCGCAAAACATATAAACACAGTTTGTTGTTACCAGATATTTTGCGGTTTTTTGAGAAGGTCTTTTTAAATAGTCAATTAAACAGTTTATAAGAATTGTTCCCGCAAGAAAACTTAAGCAATACGGCGAAATTAAGCTTGTATAAAAAAGAAAAAACTTATTAATGGCGAATATAAATCCTAAAAAAAGCCCGAAATTTTCATTTATAAGCTTTTTTCCTATTCGGATAAGAACAAGGATATTTATAAATGCAATAATTGAGTTAAATGCGCGCAGAAATATCTCGTTTTTTGAAATTAAAATTACAAAATGAAGAATAAAATAATAAACAGGCATAAAAAAATCCTGAATTGAAGAATTTTTTATAATACCAAAGGGGAAAGATGAATTTGCTATTGCAATTGTCTTAAATTCAATGTCAATCAAGCCGCCTGAATTAGCTATGAAATTCAGTCTGATAAATATAAATAAAATAAGTAAGGCAATATAATAAATCGATTTTGAATTTATATTTAATTTCATACACTCAAGTATATTATTAACTTGTCTAAAAAGCAAAAAGCTTTATGCTCTTGAATTTGAACAAAATATTAAGAATTGTAAATTCGCTTTAAAATTTTATCAATTATTTAATAAAAAAATACTTTAAATAAATAAGGATACGAGGGTAATATTTAATTTTAGGGGTTAATCATGGGATTGAACGCACAGGGTAAATTGCAATTTGTTGCAAAAGGTATAGAAAAATTAGGTTTAAAAAACGCATTTAAAACAAAACGTTCAGATAATCAAATGGCATCAATTTTTGATGATGCGGATAAAAAAGACGGCAAACAAACAGGTACCGTTTCCGATAAAGATTTAGCAAAAGCCATCGAAAATTCATCCGCATACGGCGAATTATCAAAAGATGAAGAAAGCTTTGCAATGGATATAATGAACAGTTTTGAAGAAGACAGCTATAATGTAACTTCAAATCCTTTTACATCAAAAGTTGATACATTATCAAGCATTGTTGCAAAAACTATTTCAGCTATAAACATTAATACTTCAAATTCAAATCAGGGTACAGGCTGGGAAAATATACAATCCGTTAAATTAACGGGAAGTGAAACTCTGGAAGAGCTTAAACAGGGTAAAGAAGATACTGAAGAAAAGCTTGAAAAAGCGGAAAAATCCGTTAACGAAAACGAAGCTGTTGAAAAAGCAAAAAAATCCGTTAACAGCGCAAAGGCTGAATATGAAAAAGCAATAAGTGATTTTGAAGCACAAAAAGATGCTGAAATTCAAGCTAAAAACAGCGAAAAAATAATTACGGAAGAAAAAATTAAAACTCAAAAAGCAAACATTTCAAATACGGAACAATCAATAACCGAAAAATCGCAGGCAATTGCAATTCAAAAAGATAAATTGGCTAAACTTGAAAAAGCAAAACCGAGTATCAAAGATTATCAAAAAGAAGAAATCGATGAAGACGGAAATGTTAGAGTTTATACTGATTTCCAAGCTTATATGCAAGCTATGAGAAAATGGAAAAAAGAAAAAGAAAAACTTGAAAACAAAATAGAAAATCTTGAAGAAAATAAAAAAGAACTTGAAGAAAAATTAAAAGAAGAAAAACAAGTATTAAAGGATTTACAGGATAAAAATGCCAAAATTAAAAAAGAAATCCAACAATTAAAAGAAGAAAAAGCTCAAAAAAATTCTAAAGAAATAATCTCCGCTAAAGAAAACTATGATAAAAAACAAAGAGAATTAACGGAAATTACTCAAAGAGCAACAGACCTTCAAACTAAAGCAAGAGGCATATTATCAAGCGACCTTGATACTTATGTAAGCGCAATAAACGGCAAAGAAAAAGATGAAGAAGAACAGGAATTTATAGCTTAAAAAAGATAAAATCGGTTAAAACATAACCGGAGTGGAAAAGAAACGGCATGCCGTAAAATAAACAGGAAGCTATATGGCTTCCTGTTTATCGTGTAACTTGAATAATGCTGTTTTAAATTTAATTTTGTGAAAAACAAGCAATCAGTTGATCGATTAATTTAGCATCATGAGTATCTAACACTTTATCAATTGTTCCGTAATCTTTTCCGTTTCCGCTTGTTAAAAATGCAGAAACTGCACTCTTAATAGCATCCGTAGTATATGTATCATAAGATTTAATATTATCTTGAACTTCGGTTTTGCCTGCTTTAATGGTATCAATCTTCCAATCATTACCGTTATAATAGCTTCCGAGTCTTACATATCCGTGGTCTTTTTTATCATAGATATAGATACTCTTATTAGTATCAATGTTGCCATTTTTATCAATATCCGCCATAAATATAAGGTTATTTGCCTTAGCTCCGGTAATGGTCAGAGTGTCGTTTCCTGCGTAATCAGTAATTTTGATACCGCCGTTTAATTTATCAATTTTATAGTTATCATCTCGTCCGTCCTGGTCAATAATTGTCCCTGATGATTTTTTTGAAATATTATATGTATCAATTGATGCTCTGCCCATTGTAGTACCTGTTTCAATTCTAAAAGCAGTAGAGTTTATGATATTATATACGTTTTTATCGTATTTATCAGTAGGTAAACTGCTTGCAACAGCATCGCAACTATCAACAACTTTTACATTGTTAGAATTTTTGATTGTATATTTATCACTTCCGTCTTTATCATCAATATTTGTAATAGAAGAATCTTTAACATTGTAAATATCGTTTGATTTGCCGTAATCTATTATATATGTAGACTTGCCTGATGTTATATTATAAGTATCTGTTGAATACTTTGATGAATTTTGACTTGAATATATATACATTCCTGAATTTGAAGTGAAGTTATAAATATTTTCTTCATTATCACTTACTGTTTCATCCCACATGCGTATATATTTAGAATTTTTAAACGTATAGATATCGTTTCCGTCATCATCTATAATACTATAATCTAAGAAACCGTCATCAGTATTTTTATCACCGACATAGATTGAAATACCATCAACATTAGTGAAATTATATTTATCATCCCCTTTTGTATCATTAATTTTAACAAGAGAAGTGTCTTTTATTGTATAGTTTTCATCCCCTGCCGTATCAAAAAGTTTTATTCTGTGGGATTCGTTTGTAATATCAAATTTATCATTACCGTAATCGCTATTTATAGTGATTTCAGC
>CADBOZ010000071.1 GCA_902796515.1 uncultured bacterium
CACAGGCCCGTGGCTTTCGGATTATTAAATTTTCATTTGTCACTTGCCTGTGCAAGCCTGCTTTGACACAAACGAGCGACAAATCGAACTATTAAATTGTACCAGTTAAATATTTTTTTTCAAGTTGTTTTTTAAAATTTCGCTTATGAAATATTATTAAGAATTATTAACATACTTTTTTAATTAAGCAATTTTTAACGGATAAATTTTTTTATATAAATGTAGGTTAGTTAGATTTAAAATTAGATAGTGGGGTTTTTATGAGTGTTTATTGTGGTGAATGCTTCGGAAACGGATGGAATACTTCAAGCTCCGGCGGAGGTACAACAAGGTATGCAAACTCTTATGCAATAAAAAGAATATCAAATGATATTACAAGTGACTACAGTTACGATATTGCAAAAATGAATAAATATGCAAAAATGGGCGAAATGGATAAAGCTCTTAGTATCTATAATTCCGTATTTGAAAAAGCAAAAACAACAGCAAAAGACTATAATTATTCATTATCTGACGGACAAATTAAATCAATTTTAAATAATGCAAATATTAATTTAATGAATAAAGATATCTCCGACAGTTTTACCGAAACAACAACATATCCATTTTTAACAGGTTTATTACAATCCATTCCGATAGTTGGATTTTTCACTCATACAAATTCTTCAAATGAAATTTTAGCAAAATTGGATAATGAAGAAGTTCCTGCAGGTACAAGTTTTGGTGAGAAAGCAGGAAGAATCGTAGGTGGCGCTATAGCTGTTGCAGCACCATTTGTAATTGGGGGGGCATTGAGTTTGCCACTAGCTATAGGCGGCGTAGTTGCAGGTATTAATGCTATTGCTTGCGTGCTTCAATCTGCGACACATTCGGCAAAAGAAAATGCATAAATAATTAAACACACATTCTTATAACCCACAAAAAAGGATTGATTGTATAATCAATCCTTTTTAATATCTATTGAGCACTATTTTCTTCTTTTTTCGGGTTTTCTTCGGATTTTTCTTCGTCTTTTTCAACAAGCTTTACTCTTGACAGGCTTACGTCTTTATAAAAATAATTTAAAATTTGTCTTGCGCTAAAACCTTTATTTGCAAGGTTGTTTGCTCCGTACTGACTCATTCCGACGCCGTGTCCGTTTTTTCTTATTCCCCAATCAAAACTGTTAACCGATTGTATAAAAGGTAAGTCATGATTCCAAATTTTTCCCGCAGAGATTGTTTTTCCGCCTGATGAAGCATGGTAATATGCCGGAATAATTTTATTATTATAAGTTAAAACTTCACCTCTTGTGGATAAAACAGCATGGTTTGTTTGAGGAGTTTCGCTGCTTGCACCGCCGTATGCTTGATCGGCAGGAGTATCCTTTAAGTCGTATCCGTGTGACCCGCGTTTATTTAAGTTTGCAATTGCATAGCTTCTTGCGGCGATTGCTTGAGCTTTATGCGCTTCTACATTCCATTTGGACGGCATTTCGGCGGGAACAACACCCATAATATATTCTTCAAGCGGAAGAGTATTTACAACGGTTAATCTTCCGTTAAAGTTATATATAAACATATCTCCTCTGTACCATCTTTTTTTGGTTGCAAGGAAGCCTTTGTTTTCCGGATTGTGCATATATATAGCATTTGTCGAACAATCGTAATATCTTCCTTTAACTTTTATTGCGATAGATTGTCCGTATGCCTTGATTGAATACGGCGTAAACGAGCGGGAAATAAAAAGAAGTTTGCCCGTATTTGCATCCGAAAATTCAGCGTTTTCGGAGCTTCCTACGTATGTTTTTTTAACTCCCTCGTGAAGACCTATCCTTATTGCTTTGGCTTCCTGTGTGAACGAGCAAAGAAGTAAAACAATGAAAAGCAGTCTTACCGTGATTTTAAATATATTGTTTTTAAAATTCAGTTTTTTCATTTTAGTTTTTGAACAGATATTTTTACAAGAATGATAACACACTATTATAAACTTGTGTACATTGTATTGATTACTGAATATAACAATGTAAAACAAAACTAATTCCTGTAAAATGCTAAAAAACGGTGTATCATGCAAAAAAATAAAATTAATTTATCAAAAATAAATCAAGATATGCAAGAACTTAAAGTTCGTGAATATATGAATAAATATATTAAAGAGCTTCAAAGACATTTTGATATGTCCGACAGAAGAATGCGCGTAATTTTATACAGAATTTACAAGGAAACAGGCCCGTTAAATTTTATTACAACATTAATTAAAACAAGGTTATCCATGCTAAAATCCAAATATAAAAAACATTTCAGTTTAGACGGGGAAGATGATGATTAAAATAAAAAGTTATCCTAACGGAATATTCGGTGCTACTACATATCTTGTTTATGATGATGTTTCTTTGGATGCCGCACTTGTAGACTGCACTTCTTCAACTGATGAAATAGAAAAAGAAATAAAACAAAATAATTTAAAATTAAAATATATATTAATCACGCACGGACATTTTGACCATGTTTATTGTCTTTCAAAAATGAAAGAAAAATTCCCCGAAGCACTTGTAATGATGAGTAAAAACGATTTACCTTTATTAAATCAGGTTGAAGTTCAATGCAACATGGCGGGAGTTGAAGAAATAAAAACACCTTGTATCGACGGACTTTTGAGTGAAGAAAGTAAAAATATTACACTCGGGGAAAACAATATTGATATTATAGAAACAAATGGGCATTCAAAAGGCGGTGTTTGTTATTTAATCGGAAAATATCTTTTTTCGGGTGATACTTTATTTAAGGATTCTATCGGAAGATGCGACCTTTTTGGCGGTGATTTTAAAGAAATAGAAAAAAGTATAAAAAATAAATTATTTAATCTCGCGGATGATGTTGAGGTATACCCCGGACATGGTGATAAAACTACGATTTCTTATGAAAAAAAGTATAATTCGTATTTTGGTTCAATGATTTAATATTTTATCTCGTATAAAAAGTTGAAATTATAAAATTCGTTGGATAAATGTTTGCCTTATCATATATAATTTAGTAAACGGAGTATTTTAAGGGAGTGAATATGGCTCAAAATGATGGAATAATTACTCAAATTATAGGTCCGGTTGTAGACGTAAAATTTGAAGAGGGTATATTGCCCGAAATTTATGATGCACTTGAAATATATAACGATGAAGGTGTAAAAACAACGGTCGAAGTACAACAGCTTCTCGGTGAAAATACGGTTCGTGCTGTTGCAATGTCATCTACTGACGGTTTAAAAAGAGGCATGAAGGTAATAAATACGGGAAGTCCTATTAAAGTTCCCGTCGGAAAAGGAATTCTGGGAAGAATTCTTAACGTATTGGGTGATCCCGTTGATAATCAAGGTGAAGTTAATGCGGAAGATAAATTCCCGATACACAGACCCAGTCCTAAATTAACCGAACAAAACACAAATATTGAAATATTGGAAACCGGTATTAAAGTAATTGACTTATTGATGCCTTATCAAAAGGGCGGAAAAATCGGTCTTTTCGGTGGTGCCGGTGTAGGTAAAACAGTTCTTATTATGGAATTAATTCACAACATTGCGGCAGAACACGACGGTGTATCCGTATTTGGCGGTGTTGGTGAACGTACACGTGAGGGTAATGACCTCTATAACGAAATGAAAGAATCCGGAGTACTTGATAAAGTTGCTCTAATATACGGTCAGATGAATGAACCGCCGGGAGCTCGTATGAGAGTCGGTCTTTCTACATTGACCTGTGCAGAATACTTTAGAGATGTTACGCATCAGGATGTATTATTGTTCATCGATAATATTTTCCGTTTTGTTCAAGCAGGCTCGGAAGTTTCCGCATTACTCGGAAGAATGCCTTCCGCTGTTGGTTATCAACCGACACTGGCACAGGAAGTCGGTGAACTTCAGGAAAGAATTACGTCAACCAAAAACGGTTCAATTACTTCCGTTCAGGCGGTTTATGTTCCGGCGGATGACTTGACTGACCCTGCTCCCGCTACAACGTTTACGCACCTTGATGCTTCTACGGTATTATCAAGAAATATTGCATCATTAGGTATTTATCCTGCGGCAGATCCTCTTGAAAGTTCATCACGTGCTCTTGATCCTAATGTTATCGGAGAAGAACATTATACGGTTGCTAAAAAAGTTCTTGAAATTCTTCAAAAATACAAAGATTTACAAGATATTATTGCAATTCTGGGTATGGATGAATTATCCGAAGAAGATAAACTTGTTGTAAGCCGTGCAAGAAAAATTCAAAAATTCTTGTCCCAGCCATTCTTTGTTGCCGAACAATTCTCGGGTGTAAAAGGAAAATATGTTAAACTTGAAGATTCAATAAGAGGCTTCAGAGAAATTATCGAAGGCAAACATGATAATATTCCGGAACAAGCCTTCTATATGGTTGGTACAATAGAAGATGTTCTTGAAAAGGCTAAATCACAGGAACTTGTTGAGGCATAACAATGACCGATAAAACAATACATTTAAAAATAATTGCTCATGAAAACACCGTTCTTGAAAGTGACGTAAATGAACTTTATGTTAAAACAACCGGCGGAAAAATGGGTATAATGGCAGGACATATTCCTGTTGTATGCGCTCTTGATATCGGTGTTGCAAAAACAAAAACCGCTTCCGAAACAAGACAAATATCGGTTATGGGCGGAATATTAAAATTTTCCGATAATAACGCCGTAATTTTGACCGATAATGCCGAACTTGATTGCAATATTGATGTGGCAAGAGCCCGTCATGCAAGACAAAGAGCGGAAGCAAGGTTAAAGGCAAAAGACGATAACATTGATACGGTAAGAGCTCAGGTTGCTTTATCAAAAGCTATAGCAAGAATAAATGCTCATGAAAATAAATATGATTAAATAAATTATCCTTGACTAAAAAAGGCTGCAAATTATGCAGCCTTTTTATTTATCTTCATCTATGTATATTTCTGACATATTATGTATTAAGCCGGATATTACGGTCGGATAAACGTTTTTTACTTTTTTCCTCACAGCACTTATATTTAAAGGAGCATACAGGTAAATAAGCGGATTTTCATCAGCAATTATTTCCTGATACCTGTTATAAATTTGTTTTCTTTTTTCAAAATTTAATTCCAGAGCTCCCGCATTAAAAATGTGTTCAAGTTCCAGTTCAAAAGGCAGTAGTTTATCCGTTGATTTTAAATCATTATTTGTTCTTTTGTTGAAAATATGTAATGCGCCGTTAGGAGTCCAAACGTTATAGCCTGAATTGGGCTCGTTTATGTTTGATGTAAAAGCAAGAATAATGCAGTCAAAGTCAACTGTTGTCAGAGTTTTATCTATAAGACTGTTGAATTCAACGGGTTTAAAATTAACCTTTATTCCAATTTGTTCTAAATCCTGCTTTATTGAAACACCGGCAGCTTCTCTCTGGGTATTTCCGGCATTTGTAAGTAATTCAAACTCAACTTTGTTGCCGAATTTATCGTACAGAACTTTATCTTTAATCTTAAAGCCGCTTTTTTTCAGCAATTTCATTGCGTGATTAATGTCTTTTTTGTGCCCTTGAGCTATTTTTTCGTTTATAAACAGGCTTCCTATGGGCTCTGCACTGTATAAAGGTTGTGCCATTCCTGAAAATACGTTTAAGATTAAATCTTCCCTGTTTATCGCCCAATCAATTGCACTTCTGAAGTTTTTATCCTGAAACCATCTCTGTTTTTTCGGCTCAACATAGTATTTTCCGTCTTTATTTTTTCTGTTGTTCAAATTAAATATTATAAATGTTGTGTTTGTGCTTGCGCCGAGGTTATACAATTCAAAGTCGGAATGTTTTTTTAATTCCCTGTATCTGTTTACAAGTGAACCGTTAACATTTAAAGTATCGGTCATTCCGGCTTCAAATTTAAGAGTTTGATTATTCATATCGTCAACTATTAAAATAATCCACTTATCTATATAAGGAAGTTTTTTAAAGCTTTTGTTGATAAAGTAATAATCGGGATTTTTTGTAAATATTAATCTTTGTCCCGCCAAATATTCGCTAAGTTTAAAAGCTCCGGAATATACAATATTTTCAGGCTTTGTATCAACTCCCTGATAAGTCAGGAAAAATTCCTTCCCCTTTTTTGTAACCTTGCTAAAAACGTGTTTTGGTAAAATAGGATTTGATAAATTTCTTAAAAACGGTGCAAACGGTTTCGGTGTAACAAACTTAACGGTATATTTATCAATTTTTGTTATTTCGGGCAGGCTGCCGTCAATCAACATTGCATCCCTTGCCGAGCCTTCTCCCATTCCGGCAAAAACTACATCTTTATATGTAAAATACACATCATCCGCGGTTATTTCCTTTCCGTCCGACCATTTAATACCTTTGCGAAGATGAATGATGTATGTTTTTTTATCGGGGAGAATTTCAAAACTCTTTGCAAGAAACGGTATAACTTCACCGGTTATCGGGTTTGTTTGAAGCAGACCGTCATACATTATGCCCGATAGCTCGGCACTTGTTGCATCTGTTGCATTATAAGGATTAAATGTTTTAGGTTCTCCGATTGTGCTTGTAATAAAACTCCCTCCGAACTTGCCATCGGGAAGTTGAGATTGCATATAGTCAATGCCATTGCAGGTTATATTTTTCGGCATCGGGATATTGTCTGTAATCCCTTTGAGGGGAGAAATATCGGTATTTTGTACAATATCGTATCCCGTGTCTTTTTTAAATATATGCAAAAAAGATACGGTTATTAAAAATATAACAAAAATTATTATTAAGAATTTGTAAGCATTTTTTTTCATAATATTGATTTTAACATAATTTAATGATATAAAAAGCTATAAATAAGAGTTATTTTTCTAAAGGGTTTAAATTAAGACAATATGCGTATAATGGTTACAGGTTCTACGGGCTTACTTGGAAAATCTCTCTGCCCGATGCTGGAAAAAGAAGGTTTTCAATTTTGGCCCTGTAATTCAAAAATTTTCGATGTAACCAATACTAAGATGGTAAATGAAATTATGGATAAGATTTCACTTGATTTTATTATCCATCTTGCGGCTTTTACCAATATTGACTTAGCGGAAGACGATCCGGAACATGCCTACGACGTAAATGTTAACGGTACCAGAAATATAGCAAAAATTGCTAAAAAGCATGATATTCCGATACTCTATGTAAGTACGGATAACGTTTTTGACGGAAAGTCGGATAAACCGTACAAAACAACGGATGTGACAAACCCTATTAATGTATACGGAAGAACAAAGCTGCAGGGCGAGAGAGAAATAATTAAAGCTACCAAAAAGTTTTATATTTTAAGAACTTCATGGTTATACGGCGCAGGCGGATATGTCGATGCCATGCTTACCTTCTCAAATTTCAGAAAAGAAATTTCGGTTGTAAATGACCAGATTGGTTCTCCTACTTGCGCTGACGATGTTTCTAAAAAGATAATAGAAATAATTAAAAATGAAAGCCCGTACGGAATATATCATGTAAGTTCTTCAGGAAGTGTTTCGTGGGCTGATTTTACAAAGAAAATATTTGAAATTAAAAAAAGAAATGTTGCGGTTACGCCAATTGATAAAAGTGATTTCCCAAGACCCGCACTAAGACCGAAATACTGTGTTCTTGATAGCGGAAACACACTTCCGGATTGGGAAAGTTCTCTTGAAAAATATTTGACCGCTAAAAAATAATTGCCACGTAGTGTTTGTTTATTATATAATTACTGATGTTGATAAGACTTTTCAAGAGGTGTTTTTATGCATGGAATAATTTTAGCGGGTGGTTCCGGTTCAAGATTGTGGCCGTTATCAAGGGAATTGTATCCGAAACAATTGCTTAAGCTTAATTCCGATAAGAGTTTACTTGAACGCACTTTTGAAAGATTAATGAGTATTATTGACATTGATAATATCATAGCTGTCACAAATACCAAACATTTCAGTGATGTTAAAATGCAGCTGAGGGAATATTCTAACGATGTCAGAATTTTGGCGGAGCCTGTTGCCAAAAATACCGCTCCCGCTATTTCTATTGCAACAAAATTTCTCCTTGACTGCGGTCATGATGATATTATCCTTGCGGTTCCTTCGGATCATATGATACAGGATAGTGAAGGCTTTAAAAAAACAATAAACGAAGCTCAAAAGCTTGCAAAACAAGGATATATTGTTGCTCTGGGTGTTAAACCATATAATGCAGGCACGGGTTTTGGCTACATAAAAGTGAAAGAAAAGTTGGAAACAGGCTATAAAATTGAATTGTTTAAAGAAAAACCCGATGAAAAAACAGCGCTGGAGTATTTTAACACTCCTGATTTTTATTGGAATGCCGGTATATTTGTTTTTAAAGCTTCTGTTTATATGGAAACTCTTAAAAAATATGCTCCTCAGATATATGATGTAACCCAGAAATTTAATTTTAAAGTAAAAGAAGATATTGATTATATGACTTTTAATGAATATCCTTTTATTTCGGTTGATTATGCCGTAATGGAGCATGCCGATAATCTTGCTATGGTTGAAATGCAATGTGATTGGGATGACCTTGGTTCATGGGATGCGGTTTACAGAATAAATAAAAAAGATGAAAACAATAACGTTAAACTCGGCAACATTATCGAAAAAGATTGCAACAATTCAATGCTATACTCATCGGAAAGACTTCTTGTGGGTGTTGGCTTGAAAGACGTTATTATTGTTGAAACTTCGGACGCTATTCTTGCTTGTGACAGAAATAACACTCAAGGCGTAAAAGAAGTTTTTGAAACCCTGAAAGAAACAAAAAACGATACTCACAGAATTCATACTACGGTATATCGCCCGTGGGGCTACTATACCGTATTAAACCACGGTGACGGATATTTAACAAAAATGATATGCGTATCAAGAAAAGGACAATTGAGTCTTCAATCTCATAATCATCGCTCGGAACACTGGGTTGTGCTGTCGGGAGTTGCAAGAGTTACTCTTGAAGACAAAGTATTTATGTTGAAAGCGGGTTCTTCTATTGATATTCCGGTTAAAGCAATTCACTCGCTTGCTAATCCCTATGACAGTGAACTTAAAATTATAGAAGTTCAAAAGGGCGATAAGCTTGTCGAAGAAGATATAGTAAGATACAAAGACATATACGGCAGAGTAAAATAATTAAATATTATTGTTTATCAATAAATTTTTTGATGCAAGAAATAATTTCATCTATTTCGTATGGTTTTGGAATGTAGAAATCAGCTCCGGATTTTAGAATTTCTTTTTTATTCAAATATGAGGATGAAAATATTAATTTGATATTATCATTCGAAACTTTTCTTGCTAGTTCAAGTCCTATACTGTCATTTTTGCTTCCCCAATCAAGAAGTACAACATAAGGGGCAAATTTTTTATAATTTATTTCAAATTCTTCCTTGTTGAATGCAAGACACGCCTCTATATTATTTAATTCACACACGTTTTTTAAAAGATATGCAAGGGCTTCGTCCGGTTCGTATATTAAAATTTTGTTGTTTTTCTCTTTTGTGTCAACACTGCCTTTTAATCTGATTCTATCTATTATGTATGTTGAATTTTCGGATTTGTCGCATAATTTTATTAATTCATACAGATTATTTAATACTTCCCTGAAGTTATTAATTGTTTCATCCGCTTCAAATGAAGCAACCGAAAGCCGCATAAGATTTTCTTTTTCTTCGTTTGTGTCGTCACTTGATTGTATTGTAAAATTGTTTTCAAATTCATCTGCGGAATAAAATTTGCTTAAAATGTTATCAAATGCAAAAACAAGAAAAGATGCCGTTTTTTCAGCTTTAAGCGAGCTTGTTATGATTATAAATTCGTTTTCCGATATATGTCCCAAATAATCTTCTTTTGATAATGTCGAATTTATAATAGCGCCTAATGTTTGAATTATTTTTTCTCCGGCTATTTCGCCGTGAGTTTTAATATATGTATTAATTCCTCTGATTTTTATTAATAAATATGATAGCTGCGATAAACTGTCCGAATTTAAAAGATTTTTTTTAATTGCTTTTATTGTGATATTTTTATTTGCAATTTTTGTAACGGGATTTATCTGCCCTTCAATATATCTTCTGAAATTTGCTTTAAGACGGGCTTGAAATTCTTGTTTTGAAACCTCTTCACCTATAAAATCGTCCGCACCGGCTTCAAAGGATGCAAGTTTGTCGTCCGTGTCGCTGGATTTCGAAACCGCAATTATAATCGGGCGGAAGTTGTATGTTAAAATTCTTATTTTTTTAATGAATTCGGAAAGTTTTTCTTTTATTGTGTCTGAAATTATTATAAATTCAACTTCTTCTTTTTGCATAATTGATAATGCATCCGATAAATCAGTTGCAATAACGGCATCTTGTTCCAGTGCCTCAACTATTTTTTTACATTTAATCGAAAGCTCTTTTCTGTTTGAAATTATCAAAACTCTTAACTTATACAAAACTATACTCCTATGTTTTTTGTCATGGCTTCCACTTCAAAAACCGGAAGATAAACATTAAAAGTGCAATATTTATCAACTTCGCTTGATATAATTTCAATTTTTCCTTTCATTTCTTCGACAAGACTTTTTGCAATATAAAGTCCGAGCCCGCTTCCTTGTGTTGTTGAAGAAATGTACGAACTGACTCTGTAGAACTTTTCAAATATTTTTTCATAATTACTTTCTTTTATAAAATTTCCGTAATTAGTGACTGAAAAAACATTGTATTCATTGTTATTAAAAGTTTTAATATCAATTTTATTTGAATTAATCGAATATTTAACCGCGTTATCAAGAATATTAAGTAAAATTTGCTGAGTTTTATCATTGTCCGCAAGAACAAAAAGTTCGTTTTTTGATTTATTAAATTCAAATTGAAAATCCTTATGTGCCATTTGTATAATGTTGATACAGGATTGCATAATGTTGTTTGCATTAACTTCGGTTAAAACAAGATTGTTGGATTTTGAATCGATTTTTGCAACGTTTAAAACATTTTCAACGAGATTAATTAATCTTTGAGATTGGCTTAAAATAATTCCCGTAAATTCTTTCTTCTTGTCCTCGGATAGCTTATCCCAGCTGTTTAACATAGTTTGAGAAAACCCTTTAATGCTTGTCAGAGGTGTTCTTATTTCATGAGATAAGGTTGATATAAATTCTTCTTTTATATTGTTTTCCATATGTTTATTATAGCTTTTTTTAGTTTAATTCTTCAAGATACGGTTTTATAATATTTAAAATTTCAATATATCTTTCATTTTTTTTAAGATATAAGTATCCGAGCAATACTTCAAAAGAGGTTGCAAGTGAATGTATGGCAGGATTATTTTTTTTATTTATTGAAATTTTTAAATTTCTGCCTCTTTTTTGAATATTTAACTCGTCTTCAGTCAGGTTATCGATAATTTTATTGATTATTTCCGCTTGAAAAGAGGCACAAACATATTTTGTTGTCATTTTATGCATTTTTTCCTGAACGGAAGTCTTATTTATAACAAGCTTTCTTATAAATATTTCCCAGACCGCGTCCCCGATGTATGCGTAATGCTTTAAATTGTAATTCATAAATAAATATTAACAAAAAACTTAGCAATTAAGCAAATATTTTTCAAACAAATACTTTATTAAAATGTAGGTAAACGGGTATTTTATGTCTGAAGCAAACAATGTGCAAAAAGAAGGTATTCTTACGGGCTTAGGCGGTTCACTGGCAACGTCTGCGTTGATGACACGCGGGTTTGGTTCGTTGCCTGCCATAAAAACCGCAAAGGCTGCAAAAAAGGTATTGAAAGTTCAAACCCCAAACGCTGTTATAAAAGAATTTATTAAGAAGAATACGCTAAAATCAGATTCTTTTACACGAAGTATTGCTATGGCAAAAAATTATGAAAAATATTCTCAAGCGCTTGCAGCGGCAAACAAAGCACAAAAAACGCTTGCAAAAGTTCAAGGCGGAAAAATTCCTCTGTTAAAAAGAATTTTAAATTTGGGAAAAAGTAAAGAAGAAATTATAAAGATATATGCCGAAAAAAATTCCGAGGCCGCAAATGTTCTTAAAGGTCTTACGACAAAATTGAAAAACGGCGAAGAAATACTTGAAACAACGCTTGCTAACGGAAAAACGACAGGCTCAAATATTCTCGGAAAAAGTTTAAAGCAAAATTTAAAAGGTCAATTTAAAGATACCGTTCTTAATCCGATAAATTTGCTTTATGCAGTTTCCACAACCTTTATAAGATTAAAAGATGAAGCAATACCTGTTTTTAAAGAAAAAGGTGTAGCGGAAGGTATTAAACAAACCGGAATATCAATCGGAAAATCTGTTGTTGACGTTGCTTCAAATCTGGGATTTTCATTTGTACTTAAGACTATAGGAATGAGAATAGGCTCTATGATTAAACCGATTGCACCCGTTGCCGCATCAATAGGCGGGGCAATAGGAGATGTCGTAGGAACGTTTGTATCAAACAGAATTATTGCAAAAGCGTTCGGTGAAGATAAGCCAAAAGAAGCGGCTCTAAAACCAAAACAAGAGCAAAAAACAACAACTTTGAATGTTCCTGCATTTAAAGCATTCAAAGAACATCCCGAATTAAAATATGCTCAAAATGAAAAAATTCAAAAAGCACTTTATATTTAAACTTAAACAAGAACAGACTCAAGTGCTTTTAAATTTTCGTATGCAACACCGGCTTCGGACAGTTCTTCTGCTGAAATTCCGAATAAGCTTATTATATCAACGGCTTTTTTAAAGTTTGAATTTTCGCTTCTTTGTTTTGTTTTGTTAAATAGTCTGAATATATCGTTAACTGCTTCTTCTCTTGTCATAAAACTTGTTGAATTACAAAAGGTATTTGTTTTATAAAGAGTTCTTTTTTTACATTTTCCCATAGCATTATTTTGCAATATTTTTTTCAGGTTGTAAATAAAATATGTAAGATTGTAAAAATTTATTTAAAATTTGACAAAACTTTTTATTTAGCACTGTTTTAATATTGCAACAAGGAATAATTATGTTAAACATCGGCAGTATAAATACTTTTAGAAGATTACAGACAAACGGTTTATTAAAGCCGTTAAATATAACAAAACCCGCAATTCAAAACAAATACTCTAATCTTGCTCCGCTAAGCTGCGATACGGTAAGCTTTAAAGGTGCAAAACAAAGAGAACCTTTGAATGAAGCACTTATGGAAGCGTTTGACAATAAGACAATTTGTGAAGAAATTTATGCAAACGGCAAAGTTGTTGCCGATGATTTTAGGGTTTATCTTAATGAAATTATGAAGCCATACAGATATAATCCTGAAAGTAATCCTGAAGGAGTTGTTGAAAATACTGAAGTAAGAGTAAAACAACCGTCCAGTATCAGAGAAAAGCGGCAGACAAACTGGCATGGGCAATTAAACATGATACGACTCAGACTTTTGACCCCGAGAAAACAAACGCAATAAAAGAAAAATGCAACGATATTATCGGCGGAAGAATTATTTTAAGAAATCCTACGCAGAAAAAAACAAAGAAAATAATTGATACTTTAATCGGAGAAGTTCAAAAAGGGAAACTTAAAATATTGAAAATTGAAAATTACAGCTCAGACAGTCTTGATAAAAAATATGAATATTTCCATCACAGTGATTTGGATAGATTGTGCAAAGCCGTTAATGACAAATACAGACAAAACATAAGTATAATAAATAATAACAAAACAACGGGATATATGGCTCTTCATATCGATGTTGATTTGTCAAACCCTGAATATATAAGTAAAAATGACGGATATTCGGGAGAAATTCAAATTGTAGGACGTGACGTTTCCGAGCTTAAAGATACGGAAGATTTATGCTATAAGCTAAAACAGGGAAAAAGAATTAAAAGCGGGCATCCTGCATATTATCCTTTTTCCGAATACTTTAAAAAACACATAAATAACCCGAAATATCCTAATTTAAAAGAAGACTTTGATTTGTATACGAAAAAAGCATACGAAATACAACGTTTGAAAGAACCTGTTGAAGGGCAATCAGCAATCGATTCACATCTGCCAACCATTAAAGAGTGCGGTATGCAGGGGAAAATTCCTCCCGAACTGGATTTTAATAAAATTCATTCCGTAAATGTATTATGCAAAGCAGTACATGACGTAATGGAAGGTATTATTTAAGTCAAATAATTTTTCTTGTGTTATATTAATTCTATAGTGAAATTTATATGGAGGAAATATGACAAATTCTACAGTTGAAATTATAGACAAACTTGAAGATTGCGAGACATTTGAAAAACTTTCCAAACAAGCTGTTGAAGATATTAAAAACCGTGCGGGCAAAAGCGGACAATTTTTAAATTGGATTGAAAGACTGCCGAATATTCAGCTTGAAAATCTCGACAATATGGCTGAAATGGTTAAATCTGCAAAAGGCGATAAGTATACCGACATTGCTATATTGGGTATAGGCGGTTCGCGTCACACGACCGAAAATATTACAAAACTGTTGGGAATAGAAAAAAGAGTACATTTCTTTTCTTCAGTTGAACCGACAAGTTTTGAAAGATTTATTAAAGACTTGGATTTAGATAAAACATTGTTCCTTGTTGTTTCTAAGTCCGGAACAACATTGGAAACTACCGTAGGCTATCAAAAAACAAAAGCAGTCCTTGAAAAACATCTTGGCACCAGCGATACATCAACTCATTTTGTTGCAATGACGGATAAAAATTCGGAAAAATCAGCTTTAAGAAGAATTGTTGATTCCGGAGAAATTAAATTATCAGGTTTTGTTCACGATGATGTAGGCGGAAGATTTTCTATTTTTGATGATGCTACAATATTTACTCTTTTATTTCTGGGAATTTCAAAAGATGAAATCAGAACTATGCTAAATGCTTCTCTGGATGCTCAAAAGGAATTTTTAAATCCTGATTATAAAAATAATGAAGCGCTTAAACTTGCTAAATTCAATATTCATTCCAAAAAATCAGGCAAGAATAAGCATTTTATCGAATATTTCGGAGATGAATTTTTCGGAACCACGCTATGGGAAAAACAATTAAAGAATGAATCTTTAAAAGCCGCAATTTCCACAGATACAAATGTAGGCCCCGGATATCTTCATTACAATGCCGAAGCCGATTTAGACGTTAACAATACAGACTCTTTCTTTACTTTTGTATATGTAAAATCAACGGATAAAACAATGAATGCTGTTATGGAAGGCGTTATTACGGCATACAGTGCACAACATCCCGTATCAAAGATAATTTTGGATGATTTATCAATGAAATCAATTGCAAGATTTATTGAGCTAAAACATTTTGAAACTTTGTATACAGGCTGGATTTTAAGAGCTTTAAGTAATGATATTTCTTCTTCGGATGAAGCTTTAAAAGAAGTTCTTCAACCTAATGTTGAAAAATATAAGAAAGAAGTTAAAAAAGCTCTTGCAAACTAAAAGGATTATTTTTTTAATTACCATGTAGACAAAAAAATAAAAATGGGTTATATTATTTAATGCGAATAAAGATGAGGATTATTATGCAGGAATTATTTAGAACATTAATAGACTTTATCCGACGTATAAGCTCTGATAATAAAGGGCTGGTTTTTATTCCTATTAAAAAAGATTAATTCTTTTAAAAAGTATAGAAAAAAGCCTTTTATCTTTAAAAGGCTTTTTTTATTTCCGAAATCAAATGAGAATTGTAAAAAAAGATAAATATTTTCAATTTATTTGGCAATTATTTATATTCAAGATTTTTAAAAAGGAAGCAGGTATAAATTATGAATTATAAAAACAACATTCTTATAAACCGACAAAGCCAAAAACTTATGAATTTAGTTTGGGGACTATAATAAGTTGAAAGGTAAGTATGTCAATATCAAGCATTAGCAATAAATTTTTTGCATATACATTATCAGGACTCGGAAATAATACAGACAGTATTATTCCGCTTATGACAAAAGATGCGGTATCAAACTTTGCCATAGTAGATACCTACAGAAAAAACGGCACGGCTCATGATGTCAGAGAAAAAGCAATTGAAGAATTCGGAACGGGTGCGGTGTGGGCTCTTGGTATTCCGGCGTTAAAAAAAATCTTCGATAAAACAATATATCCTCTTTTTGGTTTAAATCCTAAACTTGATTCAAGAATACTAAATAACGATAATATTTTAAATACGGTAAAAAATTCTCTAAACTCCGATGTAACCGGTAATTTATCTTCTCAAAAAGAGATAATTAACTCTCTTGGCGATAAAGGAAAGTTTTTAAATAAATTTACTCTTCCGTTTTCAAATAAGCAGCTTTATAAAGGTGTTTTTGTTGCGAAATTTGCAGCTTCAACCATCCTTGCCGCAGTTGCTTTAAATGCTCTTATTAAATATAAACAGGCAACAACGGAAAAGAATATAGAAAAAGATTATTATAAGAACAACGCATCAAGAATACTTTTAAACGGAAGTATAAAAAAACATAATCCGTACAGTAAAAATAAAGACAAGAACAAAAACATTTCTTTTACATCTTCAAAGCTGAGTGCTTTTATGTTTAATCCTATTAAAAATACTGCAATACTGGATGGCGTAATTGCGGGAACAAGATTAAAAGACGGAAGAAAAGGAGAAAGAAAGGAAATTGCGCTCAAAGAAATTTTTCAAATTTTCTTTATATACGGTATTGCAAAACCCGTGCAGCATCTTTTTGAAAATATTGGAAATAAATTAAATGTGCCTATAGATACCGATGCAAGAGTAATTTTTAGTAAGGAACTTAAAGAAAATCTTGATAATGCCAAAAATTCAATTTCTTCTTTAAAAAATTCAAAAAATCTGACAAAAGATATTTTAAGTCTTGACCCCAAAAGCTCGATTGCAAGTTTATTGGAACAGGAGGGATTGATTGCTTTTGTAAAAGATAAAGCTAAAAAACCCGTTGCAATCGATAATTTTAAATTTATCGATGAAGAAAAAGCAAAAAAATCACTGGATGCTCTTGGAAAATTATCGGATAATATATCAAATATCAAAAAGATTAAAGGGTACAAAACTCTTGCCGTTCTTGGAAATGTCGCATTTGCGGTATGGGCAATGGGAGTCTTACAGCCTAAACTCAATATATTAATGAGAAAAAAATTAAATAACGGTGATAACTCCAACCCTGCAATTAAAGAAAAAGAAGAAAAAATGAAAAAAAATAATGAACTTTATTATCTGAATCCCCTTAAAACACATCAGAGCTAAATTTCAATAAATAATTTTCTTCCCACGATATTCGGTTTGCCATTATAATATCCCGCAAAATAGCCGCCCGACACAGGTTGATTTTTGCCGTATTTTGAGCCGGTACCGTATGTTGTTGCAAGAAACGGACTTTCATTTTCATTGCTCTGAAAAGGATTGTATGATTTAACCTGCGTTCTTGTAACCGCAGATGTTTGAGAAGTTGAGCTTAAAGATTTTGTAATCATTGATACTAAATTTGAAAGCATATAATATCCTTTTTATTCCTTTTAATAAAAATTATATTAAAGTCAAGATTCTATAAAATCAAGTTTTTAGAGGATAATTAGTATGCCGTACAGGTAATTAAGGTATTAATACTCCTTTTTCGTCATAAGTATATATAACTTTTGTGCCGTTTGGAGTTATTGCCGTTATTTTTGAATTAGGGTAGGAATATTGCGGCGCTTGATATTTTCCGTTTTCGCTTATTTTTACATATTGATTAAAATTCTCGTCATAATCTATAGTATATTTTAAAGTTTTGCCGTCTTTTTCGTAATATTCACTGTGTGATAAATAATCTTTTTCAATATTACCCTGTCTTATCTTTTTGTATGTATGATGTTCGACACCGCCGGAATTTTTTCTGCTTAAATTACTGGGACATACAGAGTATCTATTGTCATACGCTTCCGCATAATACAGTACTCCGTCAGAATTTCCCCGTGCGTAAGATATGGTTTCGCCGTTCTCGTTTTTGGTTATTCCTTCGGTTTTTATTAGCCTATCTTCAGAATCATATTCATATGTTGTTGTATTTACGTCGTTAAAATTCTCGTCTTTATATCTTCTTGTTAAAGTTGTAAGGTTACCTTTTGCATCTTTACTTGCCTCACTGGATATATATTTTTCACCGTTATTATCATATGCGTATTTGTATTCAATTGAGCCGGTCTTAGTCCCGTTTTTGTCGTATTGCGTACTGTTAATTAACTCTCCGTCAGAATTATAGTTGTTTACACTTTTGCTGCCGTCGGGATTTGTTGTAGTATTATCGTTTTTTGACCCTGTTTCATCTTCCATTAAGCCGAGCGCCTTAAGAAGCATTTCTAAGAATTGAATTATAAGTTCAAGAAATTTATTTTGCACATCGTCGTTTCCCGTATTTACGGTGTTATCATCAGGCTTTTTGGATGAATAGGTGAATGTATCCGTTTTACTTTCGGATGTTTCAACCTCACTAAAAAGTTTTGTTTTGTTTGGTGACAACGTTTCATTTTGATTACTTTTGTTGCTTTGCAGCTGATTGATTTTTTTAAAATCAATGCGGTTTCCGGTATTTATATCCATTTTGCTCTCTTTATTTTGTATAGTCCTCATAAAGGATAAAAATTAATTTAATTTTAGAATTTCAAAACTTGAATATAAATTTACAAAACTTAAATGTTTAGTTTAATTATTTTGTAACAATATATTCAAAAATAAATTATTGTGTTAGAATAAAATTGTTAATAATGACTTTTATCATTTTTTATATATAAACAATTTAATATAAATGTTAACGGTCTTTAATCTGTAGTTAGATTATAAGAGGGCAGAACAATTAATATTTTATTATATTCAATCATAGCAATTTTAATCATAGCGGTAGCCGTTACAACTATGTTGTTTGTTCGTCAAAAAGCCAAAGTTGAAATTCTGGAGCAAAACGAACAAAAATATAAAGAAGATTTTAAAGAAAAAGAAGCTTTCTTAAAAAAAGAAGCATTCATTTCCGCAAAAGAACAACTGCATCAGGAAAGAGCGAATTTTGATGAAACAGTGAGAGAAAAGAAAGCTGAATTTGAAAAAATAAGAGCTGAATTAGGCAAAAAAGAAAATGAAATTGCCGAACAAAGACAATCCGTTGCCGATAAGCTTGCAAATTTAGACAAAAAGGAAGCATCTCTTGAAGAAAAAGAAGATTATCTGGCTGAAACTATTGCTAAACAGATAACCGAGCTTGAAAGAGTTGCTCAAATGTCAAGAGAAGAAGCAAAAACAACTCTTTTAAATCAGCTAAAAGATGAATTAGCAGCAGAACAAATTCAACTTATAAGAGAATACGAAATAAAAACAAAAGAAACAGCGGAAGAACAGGCAAGAGAAATTCTGAGTGCAACAATGCAAAAATGTGCAATCGAACAAGTTATTGAAACAAGTGTATCGGTTGTATCGCTTCCTTCCGACGAAATGAAGGGCAGAATAATCGGAAGAGAAGGAAGAAACATAAGAACTCTTGAAACCCTGACAGGCGTTGATTTAATAATTGATGATACTCCTGAAGCTGTGGTATTATCTTCTTTTGACCCCATAAGAAGAGAAATAGCAAAAATTACAATCGAAAAACTTATTCAGGATGGCAGAATTCACCCTGTAAGAATTGAAGAAGTTTATGAAAAATCGGTTAAAGAAATCGAAAACAAAATTAAACAGGAAGGTGAACGCGCTGCTGTTGACCTTGGAATTATGAACCTTAACAAAGAGCTTTCAAAAACACTTGGACGCTTATATTATAGAACAAGCTACGGACAAAACGTTTTAAAACACTCAATTGAAGTCGGTCAGATTGCAGGAATGCTTGCTGCCGAATTGGGTTCGGATGTTAAGTCCGCAAAAAGAGCAGGATTGTTACATGATATAGGTAAAGCTGTTGATCAGGAGCAAGAGGGAACTCACGTTCAACTTGGCGCTGATTTAGCTCGCAGATATGGAGAAAAAGAACTTATTGTTCATGCCATTGAAGCGCATCATGATGATATTCCTTGTAATACTCTAACGGATGCACTTGTTAAAATTGCGGATACTTTATCTGCAGGAAGACCCGGTGCAAGACGTGATACGCTTGAAATCTATATTAAACGCCTTAAGAAGCTGGAAGAAATTGCTAACAGCTACGAGGGTATTAAGCAGACATTTGCAGTTCAGGCTGGTCGAGAGGTTAGGGTTATTGTTCAACCTAATATCTTTGACGATATTGCAAGTGCAAAGTTGGCTCGTGATATTGCAAAACGTATCGAGGATGAACTTGAGTATCCGGGACAAATTCGTGTAACGGTTGTAAGGGAAGCAAGAGTTACCGAAATTGCAAAATAGCTGATATGCAATGCAACAAAATTTCAAAATTTTATTTATAGGCGATATTGTGGGAAGAAGCGGCAGAACTGCCGTTAGGGAGTTCCTTGCAAAGAATTGCAATAATTATGATTTCATTATTGCAAATGTTGAAAATGCAAGTCATGGCTTTGGTTTGACCAAAAAAAATCATGACGAACTTTTGTCGTACGGTATTAATTGCTTCACTTCCGGAAATCATATTTGGGATAAAAAAGATATATATCAATACATTGATGAAAGTAATGCACTTATTCGCCCTTATAATTATCATTCATCCGCAAAAGGAGTAGGATACCGTGTATTTGATAATATAATTGTCGCTAATTTCTTAGGTAAAACTTTTATGCCGCCTATTGAATGTCCTTTTGTTTCGCTTGAAAAGCTTTTAAGTGAAATTAAAAGCGAATTGGTTGATAAGATACTTTTTATAGATTTCCATGCTGAAGCTACGGCAGAAAAGCAATGTTTTGCAAGATATGCTTCCGAGCTTGGTGCATCCTGTGTTATCGGAACTCATACCCATGTTCAAACGGCAGATGAGATGATTATTGATAATAAACTTGCTTATCTTACGGATGCAGGATTTTGCGGAAGTAAAAACAGTATTATCGGTATGGAATACGATGGTTCTTATAAGCGCCTTTTGACTTCGATAAATGAAAGATTTGAAGTTGAGCAATCATATCCTATAGTGTTTAATGCTTGTGAAGTTGAATTTTTCAACAATATTCCACGTTGCATTAATAGAATAAGTTTTGAATACAGTAATGATGAGGAAAAGGAAAGTGAAGATTGATTTACATATCCATACAACTTATTCTGACGGTATGTTATCTCCCGAGCAAATTGTCGATACTGCGCTTGAGTGCGGTTTAGATGTAATTGCGCTGACAGACCACGATAACATATTATCTCATAAAATTGCATACGATTATGCAAAACAAAAGAATTACAATCTTGAAATAATTCAGGGTGTTGAAATTAATACTCTGTATAAAGGTTATGAAGTCCATATTCTCGGATATTTTATGGATAAAAACAATCCGCAGTTTATCGAGATGATAAATCTTCAACAAAAAGCAAGAATAGAACAAGCTCATAAAATAGTAAAATTATTAAATAAAAAAGAAGGTTTGAAAATTAAATTTGAAGATATTCAAAAACTGGTTGCTCCAAACGGTTCTATCGGAAGACCTCATATTGCAAGAGCAATAACAAACCTCGGCGCTACGGGAAATGTTATGGAAGCATATGCAAAATACATAAATAATAAATCCGACGTGTATGTTGAAAGACAAACGGTTTCCCCGCATGATGCGGTTGAAGTGATTAGCGAAGCGGGAGGAATTCCGGTATTTGCGCATCCTATTGATGTAGATATAGCGGACAATCTTACTGTAGAGCTTATAAATTATGGCTTAAGAGGAATTGAAGCATACCACAGGAAACATTCTCCGGCTGCAGTTGAACATTTTTCTTCTCTGGCTGAAAAATACGGATTAATCGTGACGGGCGGTTCCGATTTTCATACTCCTTCACTTAATCACGGAACAATACTTATGGGTAAAAACTTTGTTCCGGATACTGTTTATGAAAACCTTTTGAGGGAAAAAAAGAGAATTGACCTTGCCGAATAATTAATATTCGTTTTCCAAAAATTCAAAAAGCCTGTGAAATTTTTCTTTTAAGGTTTCAATATTTTCTTCTTCGTCTATTTCTATTGTAACGGTAGGGATTTTACGTTCAATTCCGCAATAAGTGCCGAAGCTTCCGGGTGTAGGATACCCGATGTCACTTGTTATCGGGTAATTTATAAATTTTTGAATTTGTGCGGAAAGTTCTTCTGCAGGCCCGTCATAATTAATAACCTTGTATGGCGAATGAATGGTAATTATAGCTTCAAACTTTTCTTTATCGATAAGATTTACAAGAAATTTCGTTTCTTCTTCGCTGTTCGGTTTTATTCCGCCAAAGTAGTCATTATTTTCTGATTTAACCCAATTTTTTGTGGGAAAATTCCTATTTAAATCCACGCCGTTTTTGTTTTTTCTTGTGTCGGCCGAATTAAGCCGCGGAATATAAAATACGGAATTTTTCTTTGGTTTTGTATTCTTTTTAAGAAAGGTATTTATAAAATACTCTCCCTGAGGTTCATCTCCGTGAAAAACCCCGATTACAAGAATTTTCTTAATGTAATCAGGGTTTATATTTTTTTGCATATTTATAGTCATTAAATAGCTCTTTTATCCTATACGTTGAAACATGTATCCGATACCCCTTGCTGTTAATATAAGTTCAGGGTTTGTGGGGTCTGTTTCAAGTTTTGAACGTAATCTTGAAATGTGTACATCTACAACACGCGTATCAATTCTATGATCCGGCGGGTATGCCCATACATGTTGAAGTATTTCGTTTCTTGAATATGCTGTACCCGAGTTATTTACAAGCAATTCAAGTAAACTGAATTCCATTCCGGTAAGACGAATTCTTTCATTTTTTCTGTATACCTGACGTCTTGCAGTGTCAATTTTAATATTACCCGTTGTAATAACGTTTTTAGTGGTTTTACCTACGGGAACGGTAATATCTTTGCTTACTGTTCTTCTTAGAACTGCTTTAACTCTCGCTTCAAGTTCTTTAGGGCTAAATGGCTTGATAACATAGTCATCTGCGCCGAGTTCTAATCCTGTTATTCTTTCCGATACGTCACCGAGAGCCGTTAAGATGATAATAGGTACATCCGAAACTCTTCTGATTTCTCTTGTTACTCCGTATCCGTCCATTTTTGGCATCATAACATCTAATATAACTATATCAGGATTTGTTTTATTGAAGAGCTCAACAGCTTCTTCTCCATCTTCTGCGGTAACTACAGAATATCCTGCCATTTTAAGACGAGTTTCAAGAATTCTTCTAATACTTGCTTCGTCGTCCACAACAAGAATTTTTTGTTTGGAATCGCCTGATTCGGCTTGAACATCTTTTGTCATTTCTCTTCCTTACTTAAAACTTATTATCATTACAAAATATTTATTTTTTTTAAATTATATTAACATAAATTAATTTTTTTTGCAAAAGAAAAATAACCAAAAGCTTTCGGCATGATTTTGTTAATTTTTTTCTTCCGGCAGCATATCTGCTTCTATTATGTCATTTTCAAGATATTTAACCACCCGAAATTTTACCCCTTTATTTAAAAGGAATTCAAATTCACGCCAGCGTTCCCTATCAATATTAAAGATTTTATCTATGTCAATATACTTTGTTCCTTTCGGAATATTTATTTTTAAAATCGGATTTTTGCCTTTGAAAGCTTTTGCAACTTCTATTGAAGTTGATGTTGAGCAAAATGATTTTTCTTCAAAAATTCCTCCGATTGTTGAAAGTGCCTCTTTTTGTTCTTGTGATAAATCGTCTTCAATCGCTCTGTATAATGTAATATCTGATTTGGTTTTTAGTGTTTTATCTTTATTAAATATTTCCTTAAGCCTTTCTATTGCGGAATTCGGATTTCTTAAAAACGATGCGGAATAAACACTTTTATTGCTTCTTAATTTGGAATGTATGGATGCGGGAAATTTTTTATAAAAGTACAGTGCTTCGGTTTCTTTTGCCGAATAGTCAATTGTTCCGTTTTGAGAGATTATTTTTATTGTTCCTTTGTCTTTATCGTATCCCCAGCATTCTTTCATATCACTGTTCTCATCAAAAAAACAAAGATAGTATTTTTTATGTGCGTACAGTCCTTTGTTTTTATTTTCTTCCGTTGCTTCAATTCTTGTGTAAGTGTTACTTTTTGTTCCCGCGATTTCCGCTTTTATATCTTCATCGCCCTTGCAAAATTGTTTTATGTATTCAACGGATTTTTCTAAAAGTATGTTTTCGGAATTTAATTTTTCGGATGTTCTATCAATTCCTTTAAATGTCTGCAGTTTTATATTCTTCGGGTAAAATTGCGGTTTTAAAATGCTGTTGTTTAATATTTTCATGAGATTTTCTTCTTATAAATCGAACTTAATTTTATAAAATATAAACAAAATTAATATTGATTATTTTTAAATAAGAATTTAAAAAAAATTAACAAATAAGACAGCCGGTATTTATACCGGCTGTCTTTGTCTGGATTTTATCAGAATGAATTTTTATACAACTTCGTTTTTATCTTTTTCTTCTTTTTCTTTAGCTTCTTCTTCGGCTTTAGCTTCATCGGCTTTTGCTTTTTCATCTGCTGCCGCTTTTTCTTCTTCAACTTTTTCTTCTTTTTCTTTAGCTTCTTCAGCTCTTTTTTGAGTTTCGAAGATATTTTTTATTCTGTCACCTTGAGTTTTTGCTTCAAGACTTGAAATTTCTACTATTTCAGATTGAATTTCGGCCTTATCAAGTTGCAGAGTTTGATATGTGCTATCTAAATCAGCTCTTAGTGCTTCTTGTTTTTGAGTAAAGATATTTAATTTTTCGGTATAGTCATCTGCCTGAACCATATCGGCATCACCCTGAGCAAATCTTCCTTTGCCTTCAACTTCGTCGCTAAATTCGTAGTTTTCATCAAGCCAGTTGATATTATCAAGTGTTTGATAGCCTTCGAGTGTTTGACCGTCAACATTCATATCAAATGTGCCTTGTAAAATATTACCGTTTCCGATGTCTGCACCTACTTTTTCGTAAGATTTCAAGTCAATACTGTCACCGTCTTTTAATACATCGGCAACATTTTTAATTTCCTGTGTTCCGTCTGCATTTGTTTGAACAACTTTAATA
>CADBOZ010000072.1 GCA_902796515.1 uncultured bacterium
AAACATCAGAGAAAAAATTGTTCAAGGAAGAATTGATAAATTAATGGCTCAAAGATGCCTTTTAGACCAAGCTTTTGTAAAAGACCCCAATCAAACAATAGCTCAACTAATTCAAGGCAAATGTGAAATTGTTAAATTTGACAGATTTGTTCTTGGCGAAGGTCTTGAAAAAAGACAGGATAACTTTGCAGAAGAAGTTATGAGCCAAATTAAAGGTTAATATACAAATACAAGAATACCAGAACGTGTCATTTTATATGGCACGTTTTTGTTATATAATAAATTTATGAATTTGGTACTGGCATCGGCTTCGCCGAGAAGAAGAGATATATTAAGACAAAACGGATACGATTTTAAAATCGTACCGTCTTTATATGATGAAAACATATCGAATAAACCTTTTACAAAAGGTTTAGTGGAAAATTGCGCATACAATAAGGCAAAGTCAATATTAAAAGGAATTGACGACAACTCGATTATAATATCCGCGGATACAGTTGTAATTTGCGATAATATTATTCTGGGCAAGCCTAACGATAAAGACAATGCAATTAAAATGCTTGAAAATCTTTCCAACAAAACACATTTTGTAGCAACCGCAATCTGTCTTATTAACACTAAAACAGGTAAAATATTAAAAGATACTGATATAACTTATGTAACATTCAAAAAGTTGACAAATACCGACATATTAACGTATTTAGAAAAACACAAACCTTATGATAAAGCGGGAAGTTACGGAATACAAGATGAAGACTTTGATTTTTGCGTTAATATTAAGGGTGAAATTGATAATGTCATAGGTTTTCCGATTAAACTTTTTAAAAAGCTATATTCACAGCTATGACAATTCGTTTATTATATCTTCCGTCGTTTTACCGCTTAAATATTCTGAATATATTTCACTTATAAGCTTGTATGCGGGAAGTTTATTATCGTATAAACCGCCGTGTGCTCGTGAGTCAATACCGCCTAAATCAATATAAAAGCCGTTTATCAGATTATCAACACAGTAATCATATATATCAAGCCCCATATCACGAAGCCAATATTTTAAACCCAATCCGTCTTTAGCATCTTTTGTGTTTGCATTTTCAACAACTGCCCATCCTCCTTTGGAATTAAAATTTTCATCAATATCAGTATCCGAAAAAATCGGATTAGCAAGATATAAATCCGGAACATCGCATACTCCCGCTCTGTTAGCTTCTCTAAGTAATCCGATGTTACCGTAAAATCCGTAATTTGAAACATTAAAGTTGTCAAAATTACAAATCGGGCTGCTTTTATCGTAAATTTTAAAAATCACGGAATTATCATTATTTTGTAAACTGTCAGATATCGTAAATACTTTGCATTCTCCGCCTTCGCCAAGATAATCGATGAAAAAATTTTTATTGCCTATTTTTTTAACAACAGAAGGAAAATCACTTTCAAATAAGCTTTCATCCCTTAATTTTGAGGAAAGCGAGTCAAAAGCATCGCACAACTCGTACTCTGAAATACCTTTAAAAATCTCAGGGATTTTATCGGTTATATATTGATTACCTAAATCCCTTGAATTATAGCAGGCGGTTGCAAATTTTAAAGGAAAATCATATATATCATTTTTGCTATAATGTTTCTTTAGAAGATTTGTCGAACTAAGTGTTAAATCCTTTGATTCCGATAAAATCTTCAATATATCATTTTTTGAAAATGTTGCATCGTTATTATAAAAACTGCCCGAAAAAACCGGCGGTGTTGCAATATTTGCATGGGATTTATTTGATTTAACAAAAACATCACCTTTTTCCGAGAACATTTTGTTATTATTGTTGACAGTACCTGATTGCACTTGTTTAGCATATTTTAAAGGTAATTGAGCTATGTTTCCAATATTCATATATAAAATAAAAACAGCAGCCAAAAAAAATTGCTATCATGGTTACAACGGCTTACAAATACAGCAAACACGACACTTGACTTGAATTAATTTTTTTTAATTCCGGTTTACAATCAGAACATTTGTCAAAAGCTTGATTACATCTGGGATGAAATTTACAGCCCGATATAATCTCGGTTATAGGTGCAATATGCCCTTTAATATTTTCGAGTGATTTACCTTTTTTAGAAGGAAGCGCATTCAACAGTGCTTTTGTATAAGGATGCAAAGGTTTGGAAAATATCTCATCACTGGAGGAGTATTCTACAACATCACCCAGATACATAATTGTTGTTGTGTCGCAAAAATTAGAAGCAATTGATAAATCATGCGTAATTAAAATTACGGTTTTACCCTTGTCTTTAAGTTCAAGCAGCAAATTTAATATTGAATTTGATACGGTAACGTCAAGTGCTGTTGTCGGTTCATCGGCAAGAATTAATTCGGCACCCGAAATTAATGCCATTGCAATAATTATTCTCTGTTTCATACCTCCCGACAGTTCATGCGGATATGATTTTAAAACATTGTCTATATTTTTGATTTTTACATCATCTAATGCGTTTTTTATTATATCCTGCTTGTCTGGAAGATTTTTTAGCGCATTTATTTCGGATAATTGATTTTCAACAGTATACAAAGGATTTAATGACATAAAGGGGTCTTGCGGAATTAAGGCAATTTTTGAACCCCTGTAATTGTTAAATTCTTTTTCTTGCAAGCTTAATATATTTTCACCCTTAAAAATAATCTCGCCTGACTTAACAGAGGCATTTTTCGGCAAGAGTTTTAATATAGTATTTATAAATACACTTTTACCACATCCCGATTCACCGGCAATACAATGAATTTTACCGGATTCAAAGGATAAATTTACATCATTTAAAACATAGTAGAATTTATCATCTATATCAAAACCTACACTTAAATTTTTAACTTCAAGAATTTTATCCAAAATTTCACCCCTATTAACTTTTATAGATTTTACCACACTTAAAAATAAAGATAAATTAATCAAAATAGCAAATATAAATTTTTACGGGTTTTAAAAAAAATATGAAAATAAACAATATAAACACAATAAACTTTCAAAAAAGACAAGTGGCAAGATATTCGGTTGACAATGCAAACAAAGATACCGAATACTATCTTTATCAAATTAATCCGACTTTAGATAAAGATTATTTTAAAGAATTAAGAAAAGAAGCCGATTGGAAGACAATTGATGAAGATATTATTATGGCTGATTTTATGTACTTAGCTGGTGACAAAAGTTTATCAAACAACAAGTATTCAACATTCACTCTTGAAGACCGAAAATTTCACTGTCTTGGAGTAGTTCATATAATAGACAACCTTCTTGAAAACACAAGAAGTTTAATGCTTCTTATAAATCCCGGATTAAACAGAGAAGAAAAAAACATAACAACTGAAATTTTCAGACAGGTTACAAATAAAAATACCGAAGAATAACTATTGTTTTACACTTACTTGAGTATTTTTTGCTTTCATTTTTTTTCTTCTCATCAAGTCAACAAAAGCTTCAAGACGTGTAATATATCCAGCACGTCCTGTTTGTTCATCCATTATAAGAGAAAGAATAGGTAAATTTACATCTTCTCTCATTTTCGGAAAGATGTTTTGGCTCATAATTTCCGGCATACAAGTAAACGGAGAAACATGTATTAAACCGTCCACATTTCTTTCTTTTGCATAAAGTACATCAGATATACATTCTAATGCATCCCCTCCGATATCTCTCATCAGATACGGTTTTGCCAATCTGTACGCACGTTCAAGATGGGTTTCGCCTTTTTTAAACATTTTCGGAATAATTGCATCCTTTAAAAAGGAAGAAACGGTTAAAGAACGACGCACCTGCACACCCATTGCACCCAGTTCTCTTTCAATGTTTTGATTAGAAAATTCATCGTTTACTATATAAATTTCACCTGTAAGGTCAACATGTAAAACATTTTTATTTTTATCAATTTCAACATTTGAAATTTCCGATAAGCCTTTTTTTAAAGCTCGGGAAAGTTCACGGGAATTTTTTGCATCTCTTATATATCGTATTGCTTTATTAAAAGCTTTTTCGCTGTCACCTTTATGTACTTCTCTTGCTCTGTGATACGATAAGAAATTTTGTAATTCATCAACCGCAAATACGGTTCTAACGCCTAAATATACCGCCCCGAGTAATTTAAAATAATTTTTATGAGTACTGATTTTTTTAAGGTACTCAATCATGCCGTTAAATCCGTCGTACAAATTAAGTTCAACATAATTTGTTTTGTATCCTAAATCAACAAGCACCTGTGCGATATTTCTTCCGTATTCACCCAGTCTGCATATTCCGGGAGATGCAATCATGGAAACATAATCAACTCCGTTTTCTATTGCTTCAATAAAATTACCCAGAATTAATTTATACGGAATGCAAATTGCCTCCGGAGAATTCTTTGTTCCGATAGACAATGTCTTTTTACTGGTGTATGGCGGAATATAAGCTTCAACACCGACGGCATTTAAAACTTTTTCCCATGCAACATATATTGTACCCATATGCGGGAATGCAACTTTAATCTTTTTATCTTTATTATTCATAATAAATATTATATTATAAAAATAAATTTTTACATTAATTAATAAAAATAGCAATTTTTTTCTGTTTCAAGATTTGTACTAATATATTAAATTAAAAGGAGAAACTATGGAAACCGGCATAAGCAAAAATGAAGCAATCAGATTATCTCAAATAAGATCGAAAAGCAAATTGTCTTATGAAACACCAGAATACGTCTATGATAATAAAGAAAGCAATATAAAAAGCGGAAGCAAAAAATCAATGGACTTACTCAAATGGGCCGGTATAATCGCAGCAGGTACAATAGGTACGGCATACCTTGTTAAATCCGGCAAGGGTAAAAAAGCAGTTGATTTTGTTATGAATAAATTTGAAAAAAATATACAAAATCTTGACGTAACAAATGAAAACGGAAAAACAGTAAGAAAAATCGGAGAAAAAGTATTATCTTTTGTTAAAGGCGATGACGGTAAATTTATTGCCAAACTCGGTGACGAAAACGCAAACATTAAATTTATACATCAAGGCATAGTTTCAACCTATAAAGACGGAAGACTGGTAAGTTCAATCAAAAGAGGTCAAAACGGATTTACTAAAATATACAATAACGGTTTACTTGCAAATGCTAAATATTACGACGAAAATTCCAAATTATTGAAAAAAGTTTTTGCCCTGTTTAATGACAACGGCAAAATATCAAAACTTACAAAATTTTCTCCGAAAGGTGAAGTTATTGAAAGATTAGATTTTGTATATGACGAAAACAATAAACTTACAAATACGGATAAATTAAAAATTCAACCCGAACAATCGGCGGATATACAGACTACACCCCCTGCAGTACAAAACGATGCAAAGATTACTGCCGATACATCCGCTACACCTAAAGCTGAAGAAACACAGAACTAAAATAAATTATAATAACATAAACAATAAGAGGTAAATCATTTATAATGGCTCACCTCTTATTTAGTATAAAATGTTAAGATTATAAATACAAAAAATGCGGTATTTCTACCGCATTTTTTATTAAGTAAATTATATTAAAACTACTTAACTTCAATAACAGCACCTGCAGCTTCAAGTTTTTCTTTAATTTCTTTAGCTTCTTCAGGTTTAATGTTTTCTTTAACCGGTTTCGGAGCAGCTTCAACTAAATCTTTAGCTTCTTTTAATCCTAAGCCTGTAATTGTTCTAACTTCTTTTAAAACAGCAATTTTCTTATCAGCAGGAACAGATGCTAAGATTACGCTTACTTCGGAAGGAGCTTCACCTGCATCAGCAGCAGCACCGCCTGCAGCGGGAGCAGCAGCAACAGCAACAGGAGCTGCAGCAGATACGCCGAATTTTTCTTCCATAGCTTTTACTAATTCGCTAGCTTCTAATAATGTTAATTTTTCAATTGATTCTAAAATTGTTTCTACGTTACTCATTTTATTTTACCTTTCATATTTTAATCTATAACTATAACTTAAGCTTGTTTTGTATCTCTAACAGCTGCAACAGCTCTGACTAAAGCAGACATAACGCCGTTGATAGAGAATACTAAGCCGCTTGCAGGTGAATTGACAGAACCGAGCATTTTTGCATAAAGTTCTTCTCTTCCCGGCATTGTTGCAAGTTTTTTAGCTTCATCAGCGGTCATTAGTTTTCCGTCAAGAACTGCGCCTAAAATTTCGCCTTTTTTATTTTCTTTAATAAATTTAGCTAAAACTTTAGCAGCACCGACTTCATCCCCATAACCGAATGCAATTGCGGTAGGGCCTTGCATTAAATCTGATATAACACCAAATTGAGAGCCGTCAGCTGCAACTTTTAACAAAGTATTTTTTGTAACCGTTAAATCAGCCTGATTTGATTGAAGAGAACGTCTTAATTCGGTAATTTCTTCAACAGACAAGCCTCTGTAATCAGTTACAACAGCAACTTTTGCATTTTCAAACTGTTTTTTGTAATGTTCAATTTTTTGATTTTTGAATTCTTTTGTTGCCATTTTGAACTATTTTCTCCTTTCTAAAAGACTTCGCAAATAACTTTTAAAATAAAAAAGTTTTGCGAGTACAGTACGCAAAACAGCTCAATAAGTATAAATTAAAATTGATTTAAAATATCTTTTTGAACCTGGATTGGAAATTAAGGTAAAAAATAATACCGCCAATCGTCATTGGTACCACATTTATAATAGTTTAACAAGATAAAATGTCAAGAAAAATCTTAATAAAATTTAATATTTAATAAAATTCAGGCAATTATTTTTTTCAGCAAAGTTTATAAATGCATAAAATAGTAATTATATTAAATTTTGTAAAAAAGTACTTTATTTACAAAATAAAACATGATATCATATCATCTCTGGTTTAGATATATTATGCAGAATACAAAAGAAAAAATTACAGTAAACATTGGTTTAAAAAAATATTCAGATTTAATTAACAGAATTGTTAAAATTGAATATAAGACGATTAGTGCCACTCATCTTATTGAATATGACGAATTAGTTAATATCGGTTATCAAACGATAAATATTTTGAGCAATCATAAAGATTACTCGTCAATGAATGAGTCATATATTGCAACGGCAATTAAGTGGGCTATCAGAAACGAACTAAGAAACAGATACAAGTGGTACGGTGTAAAACAAAACCAGCAAGAACAATCTAACGGAAATTTTGATTGCACTTATCAAAGTGTTCTTTCAACGGATGAGCTTTTTGACTCCGAAAAAACATATGAAGTAAAAGACTCAAGGTATACACCCGAAGAAAACTGCGAATTTGCAATGCTATCAAATTCAATCAGAACAGCAGTTACAACTCTTCCAAGACGCGAAAGAGCTTTAATCGAATCAAGATTTTTTAAAGAAAAGAAACTTCACGAACTATCTGATGAATATTCAATTTCCCCGAGCAGAATATCCAGAATAATTAAATCGGGTCTTGATAAAATAAAAACCGAATTAATTAAAAATAATGCAATTTAATAGCTCAAGAAATTCATTTTTGAAAAATCGAATTTACTTCCCGAAAATTCAAAATTGTTGTCTTGTATATCTGCGGCTTTGTTTATAATAAATTCAAGAGTAAGCTTGAATTTTTTTAAATTCAACAAAGAATCTTCAAGCTCTTCTACATTTTTATAGTCATCATTTTCAAGAAGTTCAATATTCCTTACTATACGATACAAAAAATCTCCGTAAGTACTTCTTTTACATATATCACCGCGTTTTTCGTATTCTCCGACCGCAGCGTTTATCAAATTTATTACAAAATCGTTAAGCTCCAGACGCGACATGATAAATTCGGCATCAAAGTCTGAAACATCTTTAATATCCAATATATTTCTCAAATATTTAACATTTTCTTTTTTTGAAGTCTTTAGTATACCATCCAGAACTTCCGAAGAAATTTTCGACATATCTTACCTCGTTTTATAAAAATTAATGATATATTTTATAAAGTAAAATTCTTCAAAAAAATTGCTAATATAATTTAATTATTTTTTCAATAGATTTTTGCGCAAGAGAATAAATTTCATCCATTTGGCTTTTTAAAAAAGGCAGACCTTCTGCTGTTGTTTGAAATTCAATTATTTTCCCTGATGCGGTTAAAACAATATTAGAATCGACCTGAGCGGAAGAATCTTCCTCGTAGCATAAATCAACCATTACTTCATTATTTACAATTCCTGCAGAAATTGCGCCAATTGGCTCAATAACGGGATTTTCCGATATAACACCTTCATTTGATAATTTGTCAAACAAATTGCATAAAGCTTTATAAGCGCCGCAAATAGAAGCGGTTCTTGTACCGCCGTCAGCTTGTATAACATCCGCATCAATTGTTATTGTAATACCTTTAATTTTTTCCAAATCAACACAAGCCCGTAATGAACGCCCGATAAGTCTTTGTATTTCGTGAGTTCTGCCGGAAATTTTTGCGCGTTCGCGCTGACATCTTTGTTGGGTACTTGAAGGAAGAAGCGAGTATTCTGCGGTAATCCAGCCTGTATTTGAATCTTTATCCATCCATTTTGGCAAATTATTCTCAAAATTAGCACAAACAATAACTTTAGTATTGCCAAATTCAACAAGACAAGAGCCTTGAGCATATTTTATATAATTATCGGTAAATTTAATATTTCTCAATTCGTCGTTATTTCTGCCGTCTGTTCGCATTATTCCTCCTATTTATCTGCAAAATTTAGCGTAATTAATAATTTTAAATTAGCACAAAATACAATTATTAATAAAATTATATGTCGTATACTTCGAATATAAATCCTCAACTCTTCTGATTGCTTATTGCCCCTTGTTTACGGGGCTTTTTTTTATTTGTAACAATAGTTTACATTAAATATATACTTGTTATATATTTTATATATACGGGAATTTATATTATACAAGTTGTTCTCTTTTCCACTCCTTCCTCCATATGCAGATTTTATAGCATGAATCCGGTATTTTTTTGTACCGGGTTTTTTTTAATTGAAAAATTAACCTTGTAATTTATTTGCATTATTTCTAAACTTTAATTTATTGACGAAACCGGATTAAGATAATAAACTGTATATATTAAGAGTTTATAAAAAAAAGGGGGAGATATGGTTAAAATATACTACTCGCAAGATTGCGATATACAAAGATTAAACGGTAAAACTGTTGCAATAATGGGCTATGGTTCTCAAGGACATGCACATGCGCTAAACCTTAAAGAATCAGGAGTAAACGTTGTTGTAGGTTTATATGAAGGCTCTAAATCAGCCGAAAAAGCTCGTGAAGCAGGACTTGAAGTTTTAAGTGTGTCGGAAGCGGCAAAAAGAGCCGATATAATTATGATATTACTGCCCGATGAAATTCAGGCTAATGTATATAACAATGAAATTAAACCATATCTAACCGAAGGCAAGACACTTGCATTTGCTCACGGCTTCAATATCCACTACAATCTTATTGAACCGCCAAAAAATGTAAATGTAATTATGATTGCACCAAAAGGCCCCGGACACACCGTTAGAAGCGAGTATCTTGAAGGCAAAGGTGTTCCGTGTTTGATTGCAATACAACAAAATTACACAGGAACAGCTCTTGAAGACGGTCTTGCTTATGCTGCAGGTATCGGCGGAGCAAGAGCAGGTGTTATAGAAACAACATTCAAAATTGAAACCGAAACGGATTTATTCGGTGAACAAGTGGTATTGTGCGGAGGCGTTTGTGCTTTGATGCAAGCCGGTTTTGAAACTCTTGTCGAAGCAGGATATACACCCGAAAATGCTTATTTTGAATGCATACACGAAATGAAGCTTATAGTTGATTTAATCTACAAAGGCGGATTTGAAGCAATGAGAAAATCTATTTCAAATACTGCGGAATTCGGAGATTATGAATCCGGCAAACGCATAATCACTGAAGATACCAAAAAAGAAATGAAAAAGATTTTATCGGAAATTCAAGACGGTACATTTGCAAGAAATTGGATAAACGAATGCAATACAAATCAAATACATTTTAAGACAACAAGAAAATTGAAAGCAGCACATCCGCTTGAAGCTGTAGGCAAAGAGTTAAGAAAAATGTATTCATGGAACGAAGAAAAGTAAAATGGAAGAAAACACGCTATCATTTGAAGAAATAAACCAATGGCTTGAGGAATTTAAATCCACGGAAGACGAAAAAACAAAAAAACGTCTTAAGGAGCTGGTGGTTCTGGCTTGCATGCCTATAGTAAAAAAAGTGGCACGCTCGCTTGCAAGACGTTCTACCGACCCTGTGGAAGATATTACTCAAGTCGGCTCATTGGGCTTAATAAAAGCAGTCGATTTATATAATCCCGATATATCAAAAAACTTTAAATCATATGCAACATACCTTATAACAGGTGAAATAAGGCATTATTTAAGAGATAGGACGACAATCATAAGAGCGCCGAGAGAAATAAAAGAATTATCTTTTCGTATTCATAAATTAACACTCGAATTAACGGAAAAACTCGGAGTTACACCTACCGATAAAGATATTGCGGAAGCACTTCAAATGCCTGAAGAAAAGGTTGAAGAGTGTAACAATCTGGAAAGAAGAACGACAACAATATCAATTGATCAGATAGTCGGAAATGATGATAATTCCGTTTCACTTGTTGAAAAAATAGAAGACGAAAGTCAGAAAGAAGCATTCAACAGCTATGAAAACAGAATAATTCTTGATGATGCAATAAAAAGGCTCGACCCGATTGAACAGCAGCTTATCACAATGAACTACTACGACGGATTAAACCAGAGAGAAATCTCGGAACAATTGAATATAAGTCAAATGCAAGTATCAAGAAAACTCAAAAAAGCCTTGTCAAAGTTATTTGACATAATTTCAAAAAAAGGTTTAAAGAAATATGAGTAATTTGGAATTAATTCCAAACTGGCTGATTGCAACATATGTATTTTTGTTCGGTCTATGCATGGGGAGTTTTCTAAATGTCGTAATTTTGCGCGGTCTGAGCGGCGAAGACTTTGTAATGCAGCGTTCAAAATGTCCGAAATGCGGAAATCAGTTAAAATGGTACATGAATATTCCTTTATTGTCATACATTTTTCTTAGAGGAAGATGCGCTTTTTGCAAAACTAAAATTTCAATTCAATATCCGATAATCGAACTTTTAACCGCTTTATTATTTACGTACGTATATTTTACGTACGGTTTTTCAATAAAATCGCTGTTTCTTGTAATAATCATCGCAACACTGATAGTTCTTGCAATGACGGATATTCTGGAAACGGTAATTTTGACAAATCATGCAATATTTTTAATACTTACGGGAATAATTTATTGTGCTTTGAATTTATCCGAAATCGGATTAAAAGAATCACTAATATCCGCATTCGCAGGGTTTTTAATTTTTGAAATTATTTCCAGATTAGGATATTTATTTGCGGGCATGAGAATTTTCGGAGAAGGCGACAGCTACATAGCATCAGGCATCGGCGCTGTTTTTGGCTTCAAAGGTCTTATTGTTGTAATTATTCTAAGCTTCATGCTTCAAAGCATTTTCGCCCTGCCGTTAATAACCTTAAATTCTTTTAAAGACGGCAAAAAAAAACTTGGAATTTCATACATACTTGTAAGTATATCAATAGTTTACATTATTTTAACTAATACATTAAACCTTACATCAAATAATTATTATACCGTTTCTGTTTTTATAATGGCGGGAATACTATTATATTGCCTAAAAAACGTAATATCCGAAATTCATTCAAAGAAAGTCCTGTTTGAAAAAAACGAAGAAAAACGACCGGAAAATGAAGACGAAGAGTTTGAAAAAGGGAAAAATATATTCCTTTTAATGCCGTTTGGCCCTGCATTAATTGTTTCATCAATTATATGTATATTTTATTTAAGCGAAATAAAGACACTGATAAAACACTTTTTGTACTAGAAAAAAGATTAGCTTACATTATAAAAATTTTTATATTAAAATAAACATATCAGTTTATAACTAGGAGGATTAAATGAGCAATATACAACTAACTTCAGAAATTGAAGAAAAATGCTGTGTGGCTCGCGGCATAAAAGGTTCGCCCGCCCCGATACCACAAGAAGGTTTATGGACTAAATGTAAAGAAATCAAAGATATTTCAGGTTTAACACACGGATGCGGATGCTGTGCACCGCAGCAAGGTACCTGTAAATTAACTCTCAATGTTAAAGAAGGGGTAATTCAAGAAGCTCTTGTTGAAACAATCGGATGTTCAGGCATGACACATTCGGCTGCTATGGCAGGTGAAATACTTCCGGGTAAAACAATACTTGAAGCACTCAATACTGACCTTGTATGCGACGCTATTAATGTTGCAATGAGAGAATTATTCTTGCAGATAGTATACGGCAGAACGCAAACAGCATTTTCGGAAAACGGACTTCCTGTTGGTGCAGGTTTAGAAGACCTCGGTAAAGGCCTATGCTCAATGGTAGGTACAATCCATTCAACAAAACAAAAAGGTGTAAGATATCTTTCCTTAACCGAAGGATATATTCTTGAACTCGGATTGGATAAAAACGATGAAGTTATAGGATATAAATTCGTAAATCTGGGTAAAGTAATGGATGCCATTAAGAACGGTGCTGATGCAAAAGAAGCTTACGAAAAGAATATCGGTACTTATGGCAGATTTGCAGAGGCTGTTAAAACTATTGACCCTCGCAAACAATAAATTTAGTTAGAGTTTAATTTAAAGGAAAATAAATATGGCAAAATTTGAAGGACAAGATAGACGCGAAGCTTCCTTAAAGAAAGTTTTAAATGAGTACGGCTTTTCTTCATTAGACGAAGCAAACGAGTTGTGTCTATCAAAAGGTATAAACGTAGATGAAATAGTTAAAGGCATTCAGCCGATTGCATTTGATAATGCAAGCTGGGCATATACTCTGGGATGCGCTATTGCAATCAAAAAGGGCATTAAAAACGCTGCCGACGCTGCCGAAGCTATCGGAATCGGTCTGCAAGCATTTGCGGTACCCGGTTCGGTTGGCGATGTAAGAAAAGTTGGTCTGGGTCACGGAAACCTCGGCGCAATGCTTTTAAGAGAAGAAACAAAATGTTTCTGTTTCTTAGCGGGACACGAATCTTTTGCTGCCGCTGAAGGTGCAATCGGTATTGCAAGAAACGCAAACAAAGTAAGAAAAGAACCCTTAAGAGTTATTCTTAACGGTCTAGGAAAAGATGCAGCACACATTATTTCAAGAATAAACGGCTTTACTTCCGTTGAAACAGAATATGATTACAAAACAGGCGAATTAAAAATTACAAAAGAAACGCCTTTTTCTGACGGCGAAAGAGCTAAAGTAAGATGCTACGGTGCGGATGACGTATCAGAAGGCGTTGCTATTATGATTAAAGAAGGGGTTGACGTTTCAATTACCGGTAACTCAACAAACCCGACAAGATTTCAACACCCTGTTGCAGGCACATACAAAAAATGGGCAATTGAAAACGGAAGAAAATACTTCTCTGTAGCTTCAGGCGGCGGAACAGGTCGTACTCTTCACCCTGATAATGTTGCAGCAGGCCCCGCAAGCTATGGTATGACAGACACAATGGGTCGTATGCATTCCGATGCTCAGTTTGCAGGTTCATCTTCGGTTCCGGCTCACGTTGAAATGATGGGTGTTATCGGAATGGGCAACAATCCGATGGTTGGTGCCACTGTTGCAGTAGCGGTTGCCGTACAAAAAGCAATGGCATAATAATTTATAATATCAAATAAAACGGGGGCAAAACTCCCGTTTTATTTTTAAAAAAATATGGAAAAAACTTTTATTCAAACAGAAATTGATGAGCTTATAAAAACAGGTTGGTTAAGCTATGAAGAAGGGCAGCAATATTTGAATAAGCCCGAGATAATAAATGCAATCAGCTTATCTACAAGCCCTGTTAAGGAAAATATTTTTAATGCTCTTAAATTAACTCCCTTAAACGATACAAAAGTTCTTATTCTCGGACAAGATCCTTATCCGAATCCTCTGGACGCCCATGGACTGGCTTTTTCAAGCAGAAATAAAATTACACCCGGTTCATTAAAAAATATTTTTATTGCAATAGATAAAACATATAATTCAAATCTTTTTAAAACAAAATATAACGAGCTTACAAGCTGGGCAAAACAAGGTGTATTACTTTTAAATACATCTTTGACTTTTGAAAAAAAACAGGATAAAAAACTCGAGCAAAAGCGTCAGAATGAAAATTTAAGGCTATGGAAACCTTTTATCAATCTTGTTATAACAAAACTTATTTTGCGCGAAAATAAGCCTCTTGTGATGCTTCTGTGGGGTGATAAAGCTCAAAAAACAGCGGAATTTAATATTAAAAAATATAAAATCAACGAAAATATTCTGATTTTTAAATCATCTCACCCGTCACCCCTGTCCGTTAATCGGGGCGGTGATTTTCCAAACCTTGCGCCAAAACAATTTATTGAATGCAATGAATTTTTAAAAAGAAATAATGCAAATGAAATTATATGGACTAAACTGTAAGATTTAAGCTTCACAATATAATAAGCAATGAGATTAAATAACCGGTTAATACTTTTTCTTTTCGGATATATTTGCTTTTTCTAAGTTTAACAGCATATTTTTAATTGAATTTCCGTATGCAAATCCGCCAATAGAACCGTTTTTTGCAATTACTCTGTGGCATGGAATAATTATCAGAATAGGGTTTTTATTACAGGCCGAGCCCACTGCACGCTGTGCTCCTTTTTTACCGCTTAATTCTGCGATATCAGAATAATTTTTTGTTTTTCCGTATGGTATTTTTTTCAGTTCATCCCATATAATTTTTTGAAAATCAGTTCCTGCAGGATTTATTCTTAAATCAAAAGTTTTTCTTTTTCCTGAAAAATATTCATCCAGTTGAATTTTAACAGTCTTAATTAAATCCGTATCATAAGACACCCCTTCAGCACTGCTACATAATTTCAGTGAAACAAGCGCATTATTTTTGCAAGTTATTTCCAATATTCCTATCGGTGATTTATAAAAGGATTTGTCCATATACAAGTTATTATATACAAAAAGTTTTTATGTTAGTATGAAAAAAGATTTAGAGGAATTACTATATGGCTACGTTAAATACAACAATATTGGGAATAGAGTTTGAAAATCCGTTTTTATTGGCATCCGCACCGCCGACTGCATCAGTAAAAAGTATTGATAAAGCTTTTCAGGCAGGTTGGGGCGGAGCGGTTTTAAAAACAATAACTCCCGACAATCTTGAAATGACGGAAGCAAGTCCCCGCTATGCCACAATTAAAGAACAGGGCAGGGTACTATGTTTACAAAATATAGAATTATTGAGCCATGAATCTGTTCAGTATTGGATAGACGGCATTAAGTACCTGAAAGAAAAACACCCGACAAAAGTTATAATTGCAAGCATTATGGCACCGGTTGAACGTGAAGAATGGCAAACTCTTGTTAAAACATTGAACGAAACGCCCATAGATGCATATGAGCTTAATTTTTCATGCCCCCACGGAATGCCCGAAAGAAACATAGGAATGGCAATAGGAACAAGTGCCGAGATATCTATTCTTATAACTTCCTGGGTTAAAGCCGTTGCAACAAAACCCGTATTTGTGAAATTAACCCCGAACGTAACGGATATTACATGGATTGGTAAAGCCGTCGAAAGAGCCGGAGCTGACGGATTTGTCGCAATAAACACGGTACAAAGTTTTATGGGTTTTAATCTTGATACGTTAGAACCCGTTCTTAATATTGACGGATATTCAACTTATGGCGGATTATCCGGAAAAGCTGTCAAACCAATCGGTTTAAAATGCGTTGCTCAATTAAGGCAAAATTCCAATCTGCCTATTTTGGGGATAGGAGGAATATCCGGTTGGGATGATGCGGTACAATACATTTTATCGGGCTCTGATGCGGTTCAAATATGCACGGAAGTAATGATTAACGGTTATGAAATTATTAACGGTTTAAAATCAGGACTTTTAAATTATATGGAAACAAAAGGGTTTAACAACATATCAGAGTTGAAAAATATTGGAATTCAAAAAATTACAACACATGAAAAATTAAATAAAAAGTATCATCTGTATCCGACTATAGATAAAGAAAAATGCGTATCATGCGGAAAATGTGCAAAGATATGTTTGGAATCAGAATACAATGCACTAAATTTTATTGATAATTGTTTAAGTTTGAATAAAGAATTTTGTGCAGGATGTTCACTATGCAGCCATGTTTGCCCAAAAGGTGCAATAAAAATGTGTTGCTAAAGACTAAGGGAGTTATATGAGATTTTTATCGATTATATTATGTTTTATATTCATTTTGATAGCAGGAATTGTTGTTTTTAAAATAACAGAATTAAAAAATATTGAATATAAAAAACCTGAAATTTTATCAAATAAAAGAATACTGATTGTTTATTATTCAAACGGAGGTAACACTAAAAGCGTAGGAGAAAAACTTCATTCAATAACAGGCGGAGATATAAAAGAAATTGAATTAATTGAAAAATACCCGAAAAACGCTTTTAAAATGTCAAAAATTGTACGAAATCAAATAAAAGAAGACTTCGTGCCTCAAATAAAACATATTGATATTTCAGACTACGATATTATTTTTACAGGCTCGCCTATATGGAATCTTTCAATATCGTTGCCTTTAAAAGCATTCTTGAAAAGTAATAACTTTGAAAATAAAATTTTAATTCCGTTTTTTACATGCAGCGGAGGAGTAAATAAAAACGAAGTGGCAAATCAACTTGAAAATCTTACCGGTGCAAAAAAGGTAATTAATCCCTTGTTTATGTTTGAAAACGGTATTTTTCTGGTAAAAGAACAAATTATAAAATGGCTGAATACTATTTAAGTAATATTAACATAAATCCGCTATTAATGTAAACAATCACCTCAGATGATTATTCCTGCCATATGACATGATTATTTGTAGGAAAATTAATCTCGGTTTTTATAAATAATTTTGTGGTATAATTTGCCTATGGACAAACCATGTTTTTGAAAAAAGAACAGTTTGATAAGC
>CADBOZ010000073.1 GCA_902796515.1 uncultured bacterium
AGATGCTGATATCGCTTCTGAAGCATCAAACTTCACTCAACAACAAATACTTCAACAGGTATCTACTTCTCTGTTGGCTCAAGCAAATCAAGCACCTTCTATCGCTTTAAGCTTGATATAGTATTTGAAAAGAGTATACTAGTTAATAATTACTGCCTCCGATTTATATCGGGGGCTTTTATTTTCAATATTTTTAAGAAAAGATACCCTGTGATATTTAGTTATGCCAAATTTTTCAATTGATTCAATATGTTTTTTGGTAAGGTATCCTTTGTTATTTTTCCAGTCATACTCCGGAAATTCTTTATCAATATTTTCCATATACATATCTCTTGAAACTTTTGCCAGTATGCTTGCAGCAGCAATTGAAGCGGATTTTGAGTCGCCTTTTATTATATATTGTTGAGGGTAAGAAAAGTTTTTAATAAGTTTATTCCCGTCAACGATTGTCAGAATATTTTTTGAGCCGATTTTTTTTATAATTTCTTCCGTCGCATATTTCATTGCAAGCAAGGATGCATTCAGGATATTAATTTCTTCTATTTTTTCAACAGTAATTGCTTTTATTGACCAGATACTGTTTTCTTTAATTATTTCAAATAAATCCAACCTTGTTTTCGGTGTAAGTTTTTTTGAGTCGTTTAATTTTGAAAAAATACTTTTATTAAAATTTTTGTTAAAACAAACAGCAGCAGCCCAGACACCTCCTGCTGCAGGCCCTCTTCCCGCTTCATCCGTCCCGATTAAATATTGAAAATTTTCTGTTTCAAGCTTAAGAGTTGTATTTAAGGAATTATTTTTTATATTTTCATCAAATTCAAATAAGTCCGTATTCTTCCGGCCTTTCAAGTGTAAATTTTCCAATTTTTCCCTCTCTGAAATTTGACAGGATTATTTGAGCCGTTCTTTTAATATCGGGTTGTTCTTTTTTTAATATCCATTTTTTAGCTAAAGCAATTTTTTCAATTGTCGGCTCATCTTCTAAATCATAGTATTTAATAATTTCGTCTTTGTAATATTTATATAATACATTTAAAAGTTCTGAAGCTACATATTCAAAATCATAAGCATTTTCTCCGATTGAATTAACGAATGCCAGATTTTTTGCCTGATTTTGATCGTTTTGAACAGTCGGAATTATACCGGGGGTGTCAAGAAGTTCGATTTTATCATTTATTCTGACCCACTGTTGAATTCTTGTAACACCTGCCTTTGCACCTGTTTTTGTTTTTGATTTTTTTACAAGCTTATTTATTGCGCTTGATTTACCTGTGTTTGGCATTCCGACCACCATTGTTCTTGTCGGACGGGCGAGAAGTCCTTTTTCCAATCTTTTTTTCATAATATCTTCAGACAGCGAAGTAATAAGATTTGTAATTAAATTTATGTCGTTTTTATTATTTAAACTTGTACATAAAACCTTGCAATCTGTTTCTTTTTGAATAATTTTTGCCCATATTTTATTATAGTTTTCATCAGACAGGTCTGTTTTATTCATTAATATCAGTCTTGGCTTATTCGGGCATAATTTTTCAATATTTTTATATCTGCTTGAATACGGAATTCTTGCATCTATAACCTCAATAACAACGTCAACAAGGCTAAGTTTTTGCCTTAGCTCTTTTTCAGCCTTTGCGATGTGTCCCGGATACCAGTGTATATGTTGCGCCATAGATTTCCTTAAATAATAAAACGGTATAAATAATGCCTTGAATTGTATTTGAACAACTCAAGGCAATTTTAATTTTTTTTGAAAAAAATTATCTTTTTTCCATCTTTTCTCTGATACGAGTAGCTTTACCGGAGCGTTCTCTTAAATAATATAATTTAGAACGTCTTACATCACCGCGTCTTAGAACTTGAATTTTTTCAATTCTGGGTGAGTAAATTGCAAATACACGTTCTACGCCAATACCTTGGAATATCTTTCTAACGGTAATGGTTTTATTAATTGAACTTCCGTGTTTTTTAATTACAGTACCTTCGAAAGCCTGTGTTCTTTCTTTGTTACCTTCAATGATTCTAACGAATACTTTTACGGTATCACCTGTATTAATTTCAGGCATTTCTCGTCCTGTATATTCTTTTTCTAGTTCTGTAATAATCGGATTCATTTTCCTGTCCTTTTTGTTTAATGTTCCAGTAAAACTATATTATATTAAACATAATTTATAAACAAGTATTAAAAGTAAAGTTTTATTAAATATTTTTTTAAATTACCGTTTTTTATCGGATAATTATAAAGATTTATGAAAAATAAAATTATTTCGGTATCTCTTTTATTTGGTATTTTAATTGCTTATTTGATTTTCCATTTTTATTCTCTTAAGCCTGCAGAAAGAAAAATTTTAAAAGTGGTTGAGGCTAACGAGTTTTATGTTGATTTTAATAAAAATGACAAAATTGATGCCGATGAACTTGTGAAATTAAAAGGGATTATAGCATTTACTCCCGTTAAAAACAGTTACAATGCTGCAATAAGTGAAAGTATCGGAATTTCAACAGAGGATTTTTTAAAACTCGGTTATCTTTCAAGAAAATGGGCTAAAGATAATTTTGAAGGAAAAAATATTAAAATTACATATGACAATACGGAATATTCAAGGTACGGACCTTATAGGTTTATAGAAGGCACTATTGATGGATATAATCCCGCGGAAAAGCTTCTTGATAACGGTTTTGCACTTTTGTATCAAAAAAATACAAACTACGACTATTTTCAACATTTCAACTATAAAAGGATTAGGAATAATATATTTTTAATTTCCGATTTGGATTTTCTTATTTTAAATTCTTATTCGGGAATTATACATAAGCTTGACTGTAAGTACGCAAAGCTTATTTCATACGGAGAAATTATTCTTAATCGGGATAAATATTTAAAATACCCGAAATGCAAAATTTGTTTTGATTTAAAAGAAAAAATCAGCTCCTTGAGCAATGTTATTCCCAAAAGCAAAAATAAATACCCAAAATCCGTATATAAAAAGTTTGATAATGTTGAATTATATCTTATAAATCCTCTTGAATTCAAACACCCGAACAACAAAACCGAAATAATTAAAAGACTCGTAAATGAAATTAAATCAGCCAAATCATCTATTGATATTGCTTTATACGGTTTTAATTTTCAAAATGAAATATTTGACGCTCTGAAATCAGCCAAAGCCAGAGGCGTAAAAATCAGAGTTGTTCTTGACTACAGTAAAAAGATGGCTGAAATATACCCTCAAACTGTTGAATTCGGAAAAGAATTTAATGCAAAATTTGATAAAACCGAAACATTGATGCACAATAAATTTTTTATTTTTGATAATAAAAAAGTGATAACAGGCTCTGCTAATATTTCGGCAAGCGGTACGGGAGGATACAATTCAAATATTGTTTATATTATAAATTCTCCAAAGATTGCTTCTTATTATCTTGAGGAATTTAACCAGATGTATTCGGAAAAATTTCAAAAGTACAAATATAAATCCGAAAAACCACCCGTTACTCTTGATAACGGTGAAATTTCCGTTTATTTTTCGCCTAAGGATAATGTGTATGAAAATGGGATTTTGCCCGTGTTAAAAACGGCAAAATCGGAAATATTTATTTCTGCGTTCTTCCTGACTCATAAACCTCTGGTCGATGAATTGATTTTGGCAAAGAAGAGAGGTGTTAATGTTCTTGTTTTAATGGATTCAACCGGAGCATTTCAATTTAAAAACATTATTTTCGAATTGCGAAATAACGGAATTCCCGTAATTGTTGAAAATTGGGGTGGTAAAAATCATGAAAAAACTATTATGATTGATTCTTCAACTCTTATTTCCGGAAGTTCAAATTTTTCAAAAAGCGGATTTGAATATAATGATGAAAACGTATTAATAATAAAAAATAATGCAATAACTTCATTTTGGAAAGATTATTACTTGTATTTATTTAATCAAATAGATTTTAAATATCTTGTAAGAATTCCGAGAGCGGAAAGCTTTGAATCCGTTAATTCTTGTTCTGACGGTATTGATAATAATTTTGACGGAAAAATTGACGGAGATGATGACGGATGTAAAAAATAGCGGTACCTATTTTTACTGATTCAATTTTAAAAGTTGTTACAATTAAATTTGCTATTTGCACATGGTTTTTGTTATTATGTTGTATGGAAACATTACAAGGATTTAGAAAATGGAATTTTTCAGGAAACACAGAAAGATTATTGTTATATTTTTGTCTATATTTCTGGTATCTTGGATGGTTGGATTAACCGCAGTACTTAGTGTAATTTTATATAATAATTAATTATGAATTTTAATAAACTTTTATATTTATTGCTTTTTGCTATTATTTTTGGCTTTACACCTGTTTTTGCAACAGGAGAAACGCCAAATCTTAATGCAAAGAAAAACCAGATAGAAGTTGAAAGAGGACATGTAAAAAAAGAAATAAACAAGCTGCGTCTTCTTGAAAAGATTGAAACCAACAGATTATATAAAAACCAGCAAAAGCTTGAATATGCCCAGTATAATCTTCAAAAAAATCAAAAAAAATACACTGATACCAAACAGGAAATATCAACAATCGAAAAAAAATTGGATGTGCTTTTAAAAGATTACAAAAAGCATCAAGTTTATACTTCAAGGCGAATGGTTCAAATCTTTAAGCATAAACACAATAACTATATTGAATTTCTGTTGAATTCTACCGATATTAACGCCTTTTTGGACAGATTATATTTTGAAAACGTTATAATTTCTTTTGATAAGAAGAAGCTTCGCGAGTCTAAAATTTGTGCCGCTGAAATTTTGGCATTAAAAAGAAAAATGGAAATGCACCAAAAAAACCTTGAAGCTTCAATTTCCGCCATAAACAGAGAACAATCCGATATTCAGATTGCTATATCAAAAAACGAAAAGTTAATTGAAAAATTAAAAACAGACAGAGCTTCATGGGAAAAAGCCGAAAAAGACCTTGCAAAACAGTCTAAAGCGATTTCACATATGATTAATAAAGAGATGAAAAAATCTCAAAAAGAAGGCGTCAGTGTTGTGGTTACAGGCGGCTTTACAAGACCTGTCGGCGGTACGATTACATCTCCGTACGGCTGGAGGGTACATCCGATATTCAAAAGAAGAATATTTCATTCAGGTATTGATATAGGTGCTCCTTACGGCACTCCGATTAAGGCTGCCAACTCCGGAAGAGTTATATTTGTCGGATGGTACAGCGGATACGGTAAGGTAATAATTATTGACCATGGTAATATCAACGGAATTCCGACAACAACTCTTTATGCTCACATGTCTTCAACAATTGCAAGACAAGGTACAAATGTTGCCAAAGGAACCGTTATCGGAAAAGTCGGCACAACGGGATATGCAACAGGGCCTCATTTGCACTTTGAAGTCCGTCAAAAAGGTAATCCTACAAATCCTTTAAATTTTGTTCGCTGATTTGATATAAAGGTATATTTGTTGTAAACTTATTATAGTTAAGTTTAGACTTATTTTGAGGGGAAATTGTTAAATAAAAGATTTAGTACTCTAATATTTTTGTTTTCTGCTGCCTTTTGTATTCAAAGCTTCATGCCTGCTTTGGCTGCCTATGATGTTTATACGGCAAAAACAATAGGCTCTGAAAATGTTGCGGAAAATGAAACCGTAACGGAAGAAACCATCCCCACATATAACGACCCCGAATTACCCAATTTTTCCGAAGATGAAAGTATTGTTAACAAAATAGGCAAAAAAACCTCTGAAATTGTCAGAAAAAAAAGAAATAAAAATAAAGCAGAAGATGAAATTGAATCAGAACCCGTTGAAGAAAACGTCCAAAGTGTAAAATCCGTTCCTTCGGAGGTTGAAAATATTGAAGACAAAAATAAATTCAATATTAATGCAGATAGGATTACATATGACGAACTGGACGGAAATGTATATGCACACGGAAATGTTCAAATTGTTGCCCCCGTTCAGCAAGTTACATTGAAGTCCGATGATGCGGTTTTGGATAAAGAATCCCAGACCTTGAAACTGACAAATAATGTAAAAATTATAAAAGACGGCTCGGAAATATCAGGCGAATACATGCTTATAAACTTAAATGAGCAAAATATTTTGATGGATGACCCTGTTTTACATGCTTATCAATTTGTGGTAAAAGCTCAGGAAGCATTTTTAATCGAAAATGACGTGCAGATGTTAAACGGAACTTTGACAAGCGAAGGAAATGTTGATTTCACCCTTGAAACAAGAGGTTTTCAAACATATGAAAATGTTTCATTGGATTATATCAGACAAAAAAATCTCGACAGAAAAATTGAGTCAGACAGAAAACAGGTTTATGATGTTAAATCAAAAGAAATTGTTATAACAAGCTATAAAGACCATAACAGCGTTTTACTGAAAAAAGCAAATGTTTTTTATAACAAGCATAAAGTTATTGCAAATTCAGATATAGAAATAATTTCGGATAAGCAAAATAATGTTACAGAAACAAATGCTCCAGAAGCCGGAAATTTCAGAAATTTTGGTATGTATGCGGGCTACGGCTTTGTATTCAAACTTCCGAAGGGGCAAACGCTTAAATTTATGCCTGTTTTAACTTATGGCGATCACAATCTTGGTGTTGGTGCCTTGATGCGTCACAGATCAAAAAACGGAATGGTTGAAGCGGGCTATAATACATCAACAACAAATCTTGTTGTAAACGGTCGTTATAATTTCGGTCATGGGCTTGCGTTACGATACGGAAGAAATGCATATATGCCTGAAGGTTTCCTTGGTGCAAGAAAAAGCGGTTATGCCGCCCAGCTGCAATTTCAAAAGAGTTTTATAGTAAAAGACCTTGATATCAGCTTTAACAATGCTGTATATGCCGGTATTTTCAGTGACTACGTTAAACATAAACAGGAGCGGCATGCTTATGCTACTTCAAGGTTCAGGTATATGGCTGAAATCAGAAAAGACTGGTTTAAATATAAAAACAAGGAGCAAGATTTCGGTTTGAGAGTTAGCTCTGTTATGCAGGGTGCTGCTACGGTATACGGCTCGGGTCAAACAACGGGAATTGTCAGAATCGGCCCGTATTTAACAACAAATTTGAGAAAATGGGAGTCCAGTATCGGTTATCTTATATCGGGTGTACACGGCGATAGCCCGTTCTGGTTTGACAAGTACATGTACGGTAAATCCTCCGTCATGATTAATGAAAAATTCAATTTTAATAATAAATTTGCTATGGGTTACAGAGCAACAATTACGCCTAAAAAAGATAACTATAAAGAAGATTTGCTTACGGAATCAAGGCTTTATGCAATACTTGGCCCTCAGGATTTGAAATTGTGCTTATCATATGACTTTGTGCGTGATATAGCGCATATTGACCTTATGTTTTTACTTGGTACTAATTCATCTAAAATATACTTTGATAAATTAATCACAAAAAACATGGATGCAAATTCAAATAAAAAAGATTTTTATAAGTCTAAACCGGTTAAGATAGTTGTTCCCGAAAATATTTAGAATATTGTTTATTTTATAGCATTTGCGACTTAAATTTTTCAAAATCTTCCATGGTATCAATCCCTGTCGGATTGAGGTCGGTTATTGCTACTTTTATTCTCATTCCGTTCTTTAATGCTCTTAGCTGCTCAAGACTTTCTTGCAGTTCTATATCGGCCTGTTTTAATGTTGTCATTTTTAACAGAGATGATTTTTTATATCCGTATATTCCAATGTGCGCATAGTACGGTGCGCAATTTTCATTTCTTTCGTACGGAATGGGGCATCTGGAGAAATATAAAGCGTTAAAATCATTGTCAAATACGCATTTAACGCAATTCGGGTTATTTATTTGTTCTTTTGATGTGATTTTTCTGACAAGAGTGGAAATATCGGCTTTTTCGTCGGATTTTAGTGTGGCTATTGCAAGGTCGATAACTTCCGGAGTAATTTGAGGCTCATCACCTTGAAGGTTAAGTATATATTCAAAATCATCATGCCTTTTTGCAACTTCCGCTATTCTATCCGAGCCGCATTTGTGATTAGGGCTTGTAATTTCAACATTTCCGCCGAAATTTTTAACTGCATGCTCTATTCTTTCATCATCTGTTGCAATAATAACCATATCCGCAAGTTTTGACTTTTTTGCCGCTTCCCACACGTATTGAATAATCGGTTTTCCTTTTACGGTAAGAAGTGGTTTGCCGGGCAGCCTTGTTGAAGCATACCTTGCGGGAATAATAATTGCTGTTTTCATGTTAAATCCTTAATTAGTAATATTTTGCACCTAATGTTATAACTTTTTTCTGTACTTCTTCTATTAAGTCTTTTTCATCGGGTTCTGTAGATAAAAACTTTTCATAAGCAACAAGTGCACTTTTTTCATCATTAATTTTTTCGTAAGCAATTCCAAGCTGGTAATATGCCATATAGTATCCTGGGTCTAATTCAATTGCTTTTTGCAAATCAATAATTTGAGCTGCATTTCTGTTCATTTTGTCGTAAACAAGTGCCCTGTAATAATATAACTGTCCTTGTTTAGGATATTCTTTAATTCCGTCATCAAGTATTTCAAATGCCGAAACGTAATCCTTCGCTTCAAATTTTGCATATGATTTATTTAAAATTTGGGTAATCAGTTTTTGGTTAACAAAACCTAATAAATTTTTAGCCTTTGCATTATCTTTATCAAGATTTATCGCTTTTGTAAGGTTTGCTTTTGCCGTAACAAAGCTGTTCAATTCCATATAAGTTAATCCGAGGTTATAGTATATATCGGAATTTGCAGCATCAAGTTTTTGAGCTTCTTTATAGTATTTAATTGCACTTGTCGGCATTTCCAACATTTTATATGTATTTGCAATTGCAATATATGTTTTAGCATCTTTAGGTTCTGTTGCTAAATATTTTTTTATTTCACCGTCGAGCTGGTTGTATTTCTTTACATCTTTCTTTTGAGCCTTTTGTCTTTCCTGTACGATTGTTTTTTCTTCATATTCTTTTTGTTTTTTTAACTCTTCTGCTTGTTTTTTTTCTTTTTCAGCCTGTTTTTTAAGTTCTGCTTCTTTTTGTGCTTGTTCCTGTTTTAATTGTTCTTGTTTCAGTTTTTCTTTAAGCTTTTCTTCTTTTTCTTTTTTTATTTTTAGTTCTTTTTTTGCTTTTTCTTCATTCTGAAGTCTTTTTATTTCTTCTTGTCTTTGCTTTTCAGCTTCTATTCTTTTTAATTCTTCTTGTTTTTTAAGTTCGGCAAGTCTTTTTTGTTCTTCCTGTCTTTTTATTTCTTCTTGTCTTTGTTTTTCAGCTTCTATTCTTTTTATTTCTTCCTGTTTTTTAAGTTCGGCAAGTCTTTTTTGTTCTTCCTGTCTTAGAAGCTCTTTGCGCTTTGCTTCTTCCTGCTGCAAGCGTTCCTTTTCGGCTTTAGCTTCCATTTCGGCTTTTTTTAATTTTTCTGCCTGTTCCTGCTTGATTTGTGCCTGTCTTATTTCTTCCTGTTTTTGCTTTTCAGCTTCTATTCTTTTTAATTCTTCCTGTTTTTTAAATTCGGCTAGTCTTTTTTGTTCTTCTTGTCTTTTTATTTCTTCCTGTCTTTGCTTTTCAGCTTCTATTCTTTTCAATTCTTCC
>CADBOZ010000074.1 GCA_902796515.1 uncultured bacterium
AGATGCTGATATCGCTTCTGAAGCATCAAACTTCACTCAACAACAAATACTTCAACAGGTATCTACTTCTCTGTTGGCTCAAGCAAACCAAGCACCTTCTATCGCTTTAAGCTTGATATAGTATACAAGAATCTAACTGGTGATGGCAATACAAGTGGGTTATGTAATTTCTGTAAATTCATAACCCCTTTTTTTATTTTAGAAATTTTAAATTTTTATAAAAACCCTGCTAAAATTTAAAAAATATTACAAAATATTTATTTTTATATGTTTTGAAATTTTTAATGTAAAATTATAGTAGTATATACGGGTTTTATATTTTTTTAAAATGAAAAATTATTTTAGAATAGCTGAAAATTTAATATTCAAACAAAAAAAACTGCATGCGATTTCATATCTTGAAATAGTTATAAGCTTGATTATTATTACGGCTATTGTTTTTTTAACCACACCGTTTCTATCTCATACGGATAAAAAACCAAAAGACTCTTTCGGGACTTTTGCATGTTTTAGCGTTTATGATTACAAGACGAATAGTTGGAAATTACATGAAATTTCCCGCTATAATTCGGACTATGATACAAATGAAAATAAGCTTTCAAGAGAAGATGTGCTTGATGAATGTAAATTTATAAAACCCGCAGATGTTGACAGATTTGATATATCTATAATCGGAGGAGGCGGCGGAGGTTCTTCCGCTGTCAGAATTGATTGTGATAAAACAAATAAATTACACAAAACCAACTGTTATTTAAAAGATAAAGACGGATTTAAATTATTTACGTCTTTGGGTCAACATGGTAAAAACGGTCAAATTATATCAAAGAGCAATGTTTTATTAAAAGATGTTTTTGAAAAAGAAGAAAAAACTTCAAGAGATGTATTAAGATTAAGACTTTGTCCCGACGGCGATTATAAAACAAGCAATCCTGCGGTTTCGGGTGAAGCATGTATCGGGGCGGGCGGCGAAGGCGGAGTAGGAATTTCATATTCATCTTATTACAATGTCATTGATGTAATCAGTGATATTGTAACCAGATATAATTCAACAAACTATTTATCCGATGATACTTCAAATCTTAGTATGGATTATATGATAAATACCATTAATGCGATAAATCCTCAGTCGGCAAAAAAACTAAAAGATTTTTACGACTCGTACGATGAAAAAAGAAATAAGTTTGATAAAATAAAGTTTGATATTGCGTATAATGAATTAACGGCACTTTCTAAAGATGTACTAAAAGATACCTTTGCTTCTGCCGAAAGCGAAGGCAGAAGGGGCACTTCGACGAGATTTTTCTACAATATCGATAATCGCATAGAAAAAATCATTGCAGCAGGCGGTGAAGGCGGTTTTTCATCATCCGATAAACCTGATGCAAAAGATATTAAAAAATCCGCTGTGTATTTTTCAGGTTCCATGAATAATGAAAAAGCTGAAAATATACCTGCGGAGATAATGTCTGTTCTAAAACCCGAAAATGATTTTTTAAGTGCAAATGTTGATTGTAATGAAGCAAATCCTTCATGCAACGGAAATGATGCGAAATATTACATAGGGGCAGGCGGGGATGGCGGAGGAATTATGTATAATTTCGGAAGCAAAAGCCGTGATACAGATATTTCGTTCCGCGACTATTTAAAAAGCGGACTGACTCCTTATTTTAAGGCGGGTCATGGCGGCCGCGGCGGAGGTGGTGCCGTTATAATCAGATGGTGATTTATGAAAAATATTAAAGCTGTAAGTATAATTGAATTTATAATATGTTTAACAATACTTGCCGTATTGCTTACTATGGTGTTTACCGTAATGGCAAAAAAAGCAAAAATAATCATTCCTGAAAACAAAGGAATCTTTGTTTGCTGGAAAGACAATCAGAATAATTTATTGCAAAAAACATTTTCGATTAATCCTAATAATATTATAAACGAAACTCCCGTTAAAAAAGTCGAAAGTTGTGAAATTGAATTTGATAAAGAAAAATATAACAGAATAAAAAAATACACCGTTACTTTAATAGGCGGCGGCGGAGGCGGTGCACAACCGTCTTTCAAAGATGCGGATATAAATAAATACTGTACGTATAAATACGTCAACGGTGCTTCTTTTTATCCCTATGAAATTAAAAACTGTGAAGTTTACCGGAATGAAAAGTACATTAAAGCATTAAAAGACACTCTGTTGTTTGATTTAATACCTTCAAAATATCCTGAAGCATTTGCATATGACAGTTCTGATAATTCCGTTAAATTTTGCAGTATATCAAATTGCTCAAATTCGATAACGGAATGTAAAAATGATAAGTGCAAAGATAAAATATCGGATTATAAAATACTTGTTGATAAAAATTCGGTATTTGCTCCTTTTGGTACCCGCGGTGAAGATGCTCCGCTGAATGTACTGAATAATTTATTTTTGACGGGTGATAAAGTTTTAATAAAAAATGAAGATATCGCTTCATTTACGGATATAAATTCAGACGGCGGTGCTACAAAATTGCTTGTTGAAGACGAATTAACACAAACAAGAACCCTAAAGGCAATGGTTAGCGGCGGCAAAAAAGGTAAAATAATAAATGATTTTAACCAAATTGTTCTGCCTGAAATAACTGCTGATATTTCAAGCGGAATGCCGTGGAAAGGAATTACAAACAATAAATTTATATCCGATTCATCAATGTATATTTACAATACATACGGTACTAAATATACCGGAGAACAAGGTGCATATTGCGATAATGCCATGAAATGCAATAATGCTGAAAATATTGAAAAAACTTTCAATATAGTTGATATTGATAAAAATAAGCTGAATGAATTAAAATCCATATTCGGAAAAGGCGGCGGAGGAGCGTCCGGTGTTGTAAGATGTCCGTACATAACCGATTTAAAGTATACCAAGCCGCAATTTAAAAACGGTAATTTGATTTTAAATAATCTGGTTTCGGATACTAATTCAAGTATTAATGACAGTAATTTTAAAAATGCAAATGCATCAAAAGGCAGCGGAGGAGCGATTATTATAGAATGGGAATAAATAATAAGATAAATATATTTGATAAAAAACGCGGTTCGGTAATGATAATCATTGTTGTTATTTTAACTTTTAGTGCATTACTGATATTAGCTACGGTTAAATTGACAAACTTAAAAAATGCAAAAAATAACCCTCTTTATCTTGCAAATGTAAATAAAACCCACGGAAAATTTTTGTGTTATAAAAGACCGGACGGAAAATTAAACAGCATTTTTATTCACTATTCTTCCGACGGTACGGTTTTAAAAGAAGTTAATGAAGATTTACAGGATTGTTCATTTAAAATCCCGAACGAAATCAATGAATATAAGGTTATACTTGTCGGCGGCGGAGCCGGCGGCAGAAGTGCCGTTTATGATGCGCAACTGCCTGAAATGACCGCTGAAAATTCAATCAATATTACGCCGTACGAAAATATCTATCTTCAGGATACAATGAGATATTTTGGCAAAGATTCAATTGCGATGAAAGATATTTCAAGCACGGCAGGTGTTTTAAACTGGTTGGAGAGTGATTTTTTCAAAAATTTAGTAAAAAGCTACAGTCCGTATAACGGTGACGGTGTGTCTTTTTCGGGAGGTAAGTGTCTGGCAAATGTTGATTATTTGTCAGAAACTTTCAGTGCTAAGATTATGCCAAAAGGTAAGCTTTACGATTATTTAAACGTTGTCTTTAAAAACTCCCCCGTATGTAATATAGTTAAAAATCCTTCGGGAGAATATGTGCTTGCCGGTTCCGTTCTTGATGATAGCGGCAACTTTTTGCCCGATGCATTTAATTTACATGAGTGTGTAAGCCGTGAAATATGCAGTGATGATTCACCTTGCTGCAGATATAAAAATAATCTGAATTCCGACAGCGAGAATGCATTAAACGAAGATGATTACTCAAGAACATTAACCGACAATTCGTTTGAGTATTTATATAAGACTATAGATGTTAACAATGCTGTTTCTTTTTTGTATGCGGGAAATAAAGACAGTATTTTGTTGTATTATTTAAAAAGCAATTTTAAAATTCAGGAAGGTGCTCCCGGCGAACCCGGAGGTGTTGTAAGTTGTTCAGTGAAGGAATTGCCCGCAGATAGCAGCGGAAATTATATAATTACAAACAATATGGTAGGTGCAGGCGGAAAAGGCGGTGTGGAACCGACTTCAGGCGGAATTACGGATGTTTCTTTACCTGATTGTGCATCAGCCAACGGCGGAGCTATAGGCGAAATTCAAAACGAAAGCACCGTACGGGATACATATAATGTTTCGGATATTCAGCCTGTAGCAGGTAAAATCCCTGCTGAAAATGTACCTTATGCCGATTTTGAACTCAGCAGTTTGTATGCAGGATATTATGACAGCGAAAGTAACAAACTCTATAATGCAACTTTACCCGGTGCATCAGGCAGCAGCGGAGGACTTAAATTTGTTAACTCAAATATGTCATCACAGTGTAATGACGGATTTGTTCTAAATTCCGCCGGAGTGCAGCTCTTTCCTTCATTAAGCGTTGCAAATTGCCTTGAAACAAAGGATGAAAGCTCCGGAACCGTAAGTATTGATGCTACCAACGGAGCCGGCGGTGCTGTTATTGTTGCATGGTAATTAAAATGTTTTTATTACCTCGGAATGATTTCGATTTTACATTTTGATGCACTTAAAATGTCGGCTTTTGTACATCCGAAGTTGAAATCGTTAGGACTAAATTCAACTGTCGAATTTTTATCAAGAGCAGGAATGTTAAATTTATTACTTCCTGCCTGTTTAAACATGAACTGTAAAATCAGATTTGTATATAAAGTGTCACTGTACTGTTTATTGGCGTCATCTTTTGAGTCTTCCGTGCAATTTTTACTCATACAGTTAATAGCGTTTTTATATAATCTTACCGATTGGCTAAAGGGTTCTTCCTGTGAATATCCCTGATTCCATATGACCGTTTTATCATCTTTATCGTCGGTTTTTGGACCCCAGGCTTTGATTTTTGCTCTCCATAAAGTTGTAATTTCCGAAAAACTGTCTTGTTCTGAGGGATATTTAACCCTTGATTTTAAATAAATATTGCTAAATTCAGGCAATCCCAAAGGAATAATGTTTCCTGTCGAATTTATTGCAAAAAGAACTATATCGGGATATTGTGAATTATTCATAAACTGGCTGTTAGGCCCTATTTTTCCGTTTAAATCAACGGCTACAAGTCTGTATGCATTTTTATTTGAGGGTTTGTCTTTGTTAATTTTAAAAATTTCATCCAAATCATTTGAGTATACAATTTTGGACATGTAATATATTTGACCGTTATCCGTAATAAAAGTCGGAAGTAAATCATAATTTTCAAAACAAATATCGTTTGTGTTTTTGCTGTCCGCAATTTCGTCAGATGTTTGCGAACAGAAAGCATTGCTGAACAATACACCTCCGGTTGCACCGTTGATACCTGTTTTTGATGTATTAACCGTTGAAATAAAGTTTTTGCAATTGTCATAAGATTTTTTTAGTACAAGAGATGATGTAAATACTTTGCAGAAATTTTCATCGGTTCCTCTTCCGTCAAAAAAACCTTCATCAATTTTACCGTATAAAAATCCCGGATAATTTCTTTTTTGAGCTGTTTCACCGGGTAAATTATTTTTCTCGGCAATTTTTGAAAAACATTTTCTTGTCCAGCATATCTTTTTATTGCAATCGCAAAGCGATGCGTTTTCCCCCTGCCATTCTTTGGTTGAATTCAGAGATGCCTTTAAAAGGGTAGTGTATGCTCTATAGTATTCTCTTGTGTAGTCTTCATTTTTGAAGAAATATGCGGCATAACTCAATATTACAAGAGCTATCAGTACGCATAAAATATAGTTGTCCGTATTAACTTCCGCTTTTGCTTTTTTAAAATGTTTTTTCATAATAATTCTGTAATCCCGTATTCTTTAATTATATTACCATTATAAAAAATATTTGCCGAATTAATAAATTTTAATAATTAAAAAAAGCCTGCAATCTTTATAAAATTTCAATTGCAGGTTTTGGATTACATTATGATTAGTTTAATTTATATACATTATCGGTTTATTTACTGTTTCCTATAGAACTGGATGCACTTTTAATTCCTTCAAGCTGAATTTGTATCATGTTTTGTTCTTCTTGACCCATTGTTTGTGTATCTGCAATTTTTTGGTCATACTCACCAAGAGTTACGGATTGAGCTTGTTTAGCATCATCTATAGCATTTTGGATTTCTTCCATTTCTACGCCTAAATTTGCTGATGCTTTATCGTCTTCGCTGTTTACCTGTTGTTTATGTAATGCTGTTTTTTTATGCTGCAGCTCACTTATTTCTGCACCTGACTTTGTAAGAAAAACACTTTTTTGTCCTGTTTCTGATGATACTTTTGTGTTGGTATCTCTCTGTGATTGTACAAGCTGACATTTTAAATTGGTGTATTGTGATTGCAATTCTCCCATATATGATACGGTTACTGCACTCATTTCGCTTAATCCTAGTGACATAGCTTATCCTTTCAATTATAATCTATACTTTAATTTCTATACTTTAATTCGGGAATAAAAAATTCTATACTCATATATATAAAGTATATATCGAGTATAGAATTGCAAAACTAATCAATTTTGTTACAAAACTTAATACAAGTAATCCAAAACCTGCATTATCATTGATTATTATATTTTATTAATTAATTATTTTAAATTAATTCTTTCTTCCTGAATATCCTTGCTTACCTGTTCTTTTACAACCTGATCTTCATTTCTGATTGCTTCAAGCTGGGCTTCAATTGTCGATTGCAGCTGTCCGATGTAGTTTTCTTCATCAGTTGCTTCTTCTTCAACTTCGCTATTTCTCATATCGTAATAATCGTTGATATCGACCTTTTTTTCTTCCGCTTTTTCTTTTGCGTCAGCAAGCTCTTGTAAATAGTCCTTGTCTTCTTTTCGTTCTTCTCTTTGATCTCTCAGTTCTTTGTAATCTTTTGTTGCCTCATTAATCTCTTTTTTCTTTGCGGCATTGATAATTGCTTTTTCGAGAGATAAGTGACGTTGTATCTGTCTTATATCTCTTGAGTATTGCATATCCGCAAGTTCAAGACAGTTAACCTCTGGACTTAAAGACTTATGTCTTAAATTAAGCGTTATCCACGCCATCTTTCTCACTCCTTTTAGTGATTAATTATTTTCCACATATATATAAAGTATTTATTTTAATGATAATTGATATATACTATTTATTTCTTTACAAAAGTTTACAATCCAAAATGCCATTAAACAGTTGAATTTTATGCTAAAAATAAAATTTGATTATTAAATTATATTTATTAAATATATACTATGAAAAATAAATTATTGAATTTTTTCTTAAATAAACAAAAATGCAAACATAAAAATGCTCTTCTAACCTCAAATGAAGGATATTGCCCAGATTGCGGACAATATCTTATAAAAAGTTTTTATATTGTACGATGTGCTTGCTGTGACATAAAAAGAGAAGCCAAAATATCGTGGGGGGAAATTGTTCCTGCTGAAAAATATTGTTCAAATTGCGGTTCAAACAAATATTACATTGAAAAACTTGAATCAATAAACCTTATAGATGCAAATTTTGCAGTTTATTTAAAAGAACCCGTATACGATACCGGAATATTACACCCGGAGTTTCAGGTCTGGGTTGATGAAGATTGCAATGAACAAAAACTTTTAGGATTAAAACCTAAGCAAGCGACCTGATTTCAACTTCAAGTTTATCTTTAAAAGTTGCTTCAAGCTCCTTATTTACCGTACCGTCTATGTTTACCCATAAATGGTTATTTGTTAACATCTTAAATCTTTGAGGTGAATTAAATTCATCAGGTGCTTCAAAATCTATAACAACAGGATTTTCTCCTTTGTGTTTGGTAAGGAGTTCTTTGAGCAGGATATTTTCTTCGTCCGCAAAATCCTTTAAAAATTTTAATGTAACAAGATTAACCTGTTCAATCGGCTTAACTTCATTAACTGCAAGGTTAACTTCTTCATCTCTTATGTTAACCTTTGCCTTAAGAATAACTTTGTGTTCGGATTCCAGTAATGCACCGTATGTTTCGACAATTTTAGGAAATGCAACTATATTAATTCTTCCCGTTAAATCTTCTATTTGACCCGTTTTGATATACTTTGAAGGATCTTTTTTTGTCGGCTTTTGAACGATTTGGCTTAAAAGGCCGCAAATTGTTACAACTTTATCCTGTTCGGGATGTTCTAAAATTTCATCAATAGTGTATGTTGTGATGTATTTAAGAGTATCTTTAATCGATGATAGCGGGTGAGATGTAACATAAATTCCCATAAGTTCTTTTTCGCAAGCTTGTATCTCGCTATCTGTAAATTCGTCATTAGGGTCGCCATCAAGCGTGAATGTCGGAATATTAAGTTCTTCCTGCGATTCGCCTGATAAAGCTGAAAATAAACTGACTTGACCGGATGATTTGGTTTTTTCAATGTTATGAACAAATTCAACAGCTTTATCAATATTGTTTAAAAGTTGTTTTCTTGAGCGTTCAATACAAGAAAAAGCGCCGGCCTTGATTAAACTTTCAAGGGTTCTTTTATTTAAACATTTTGAATCTACTCTTGAACAGAAATCAAAGAAGCTTTCAAACGGCTTTTCTTTCCTTTCGTTTTCAATTTGTTCGATGACTGCTTCGCCAACGTTTTTAATAGAGGCAAGTCCGAACCTGATATTGTTTCCGTCGGGTGTAAATTGTGAATTTGATTTGTTGATATCAGGTGCCAGTACCTGCATTCCTAAAGCCTGACATTGAAGAATGTATTGTTGAGTTTTATCTTTATCATCCGCTACGGAGGTTAGCATAGCGCACATGTATTCAACAGGATAGTGTGCTTTTAAATATGCTGTCTGATAAGCAACAAAAGCATATGCGGAGGAGTGTGCTTTATTAAAACAATACTTTGCAAAACTTTCTATTTGTTCAAAAAGTTTTGTCGAATCCTCTTTTGACATTCCTTTTTTAGCTGTTGCTTCAATAAAAATAGATTTTTGTTCAGCCATTTGCTGAAGCTTCTTTTTACCCATCATACGGCGAACCATATCCGCACCGCCAAGTGTATAGTCGGCGAGAGATTGGAAAATTGCCATAATTTGTTCCTGATAGAGTATTGTTCCGTAGGTATCTTTTAAAATAGGCTCCAGCAAGGGATGAGCGTATTCAATTTTTTCACGTCCGTGCTTTCTGTCTATAAATCCTTCAACCATGCCTGCTTCCAGAGGCCCCGGACGATAAAGGGCAACCATAGCGCCTAAATCTTCAAACACTGAAGGCTTTAAGCGTTTTATATATTTTTTCATACCGCTTGATTCAAGCTGAAAAACAGCGTCCGTTTCGCCTTTTGATAACATTTCAAATGTTTCCTTATCATCAAGCGGAATTCTGTTTATATCAATGTCTTTTCCTGTTCTGTCTTTTATTAAATCAAGAGCATCTTGAATAATTGTCAAAGTTTCAAGCCCGAGAAAGTCCATCTTTAAAAGCCCGATTTTTTCAATTCCTGCCATCGGGTACTGAGTTTCAGTTGTCTTTTCTTTTGATAAAGTTACGGGAATAATTTCTTCCATCGGTCTGGGGGCAATAATAACACCTGCTGCGTGTGTGCCTGTCTGGTTTTTTAAACCCTCCATATTAAGAGCTTCATCTACAAGACTGTGAACCTGATTATTTTCGTCATACAGCTTCTTTAGCTCCATACCTTCGCCAAGGGCTTCTTTTAATTTTGTTCCCGGAGCATTCGGCACCATTCCTGCCCATTTGTTTGCTTCCGAGAAAGGTATATCATAAACCCTGCAAACCGCTTTAAGGGCAGCTTTTGCGGCGAGTGTACCGAATGTTATGATTTGACAAACATGATCTTCCCCCCATGTTTGTTGAACATGCTTAATTACTTCCCCGCGTCGTCTTTTACAAAAGTCGATATCTATATCAGGCATTGATATACGTTCGGGGTTTAAAAATCTTTCAAACAAGAGTTTGTGTTGAATCGGGTCGAGTTCCGTAATGCCGAGTGAATATGCAACAATACTTCCTGCGGCAGAGCCTCTTCCGGGGCCGACGGGAATTTTATTTTCCTTTGCCCAGTTGATAAATTCCCATGTTAAAAGAAAATATGCGGGAAATCCCATTTGGAAAATTACGCCTTTTTCGTATTCATACCTTTCCATAATACTGTCAGGTATAGGGTCGCCGTATCTTTTTTTCAATCCTTCAACGCAAAGATGATTAAAATATGATTTTTCGTCATATCCTTCAGGGCAGGGGAATTTCGGGAGATATTCTTTTGTTTTTCCGAATTCAAGTTCTTTCATATTGAAATCAACTTTATCGGCTACTTCCACAGTTGTTTCAATGCATTTATTAAAGTAATCTTCATCCATCCAGGAAAATGCTTTTCTTAATTCTTCCACTGTTTTTACGTAGAATTCATTAACGGAAAATTTAAACCTGTTTGCATCGGTTTTGGACGATTTTGTTTGCTCGCAAAGCAGTGTATCATGCCAGAGGGCGTCCTGCGCTTTAAGATAGTGAGAGTCGTTTGTTATAAGTGTTTTAACTCCTAAATCTTTTGCAATTTCCATTAAAACGGGATTTGATACTCTTTGTTCTTCAAGCCCGTGGTCTTGCAGCTCTATATAGAAATCATCTTTAAACAGCTCTTTATAGTATTTTGCTCTTCTTATTGCTTCTTCTTTCTTGCCGTCAATAATGTGTTTTGCAACTTCCCCCTGAATGCATGCCGAAAGGCATATTATACCTTCCGAATACTTTTCTAAAATTTCATGATTAATTCTCGGTTTATAATAAAAACCTTTAACCGAGGCATAAGAGTCGAGTTTGCATAAGTTATGGTATCCGATTTGGTTTTTTGCGAGTAACACAAGGTGATATCTTTCTTTGTGTGTTCTGTCTTCTTCAACATCCCCGTCACAAATATAAAACTCGCATCCTAAAATCGGTTTTACGTTTTTTATCTTTTCGGCTTCCTCTGTATGTCCCGCAGCTTCCATATGTCCTATCATTTCCATTTTTGAAATGAACATATCGGCGCATCCGTACATAACTCCGTGGTCTGTTATTGCAATTGCGGGCATATCGTTTTCTGCCGCAAATTCATATAAATCAGGAATTCTTATAGCTCCGTCCAATAGCGAATATTCTGTGTGAATGTGTAACGGTACATACTTCATAAGTTATATTTTATCACACTTATTTTTTTTAGATTTTCTATCTTGCTTTGTTTTTTACAATTCTAAATACTAAATTAAAATTATCGGATAGTCGTTTTTTCTTGCAAACGAGAGAAATTCGTCCGAACATTCGTCTAATGTTTCGCATTTTGCAATAAGCCCTGTTATTTCCGGAAGATATCCCACAAGTTCGTTGTGTCTTTTTTCTTCCGAGTTTACTATTTCTTCTTCGGCTACCGTTAGTGCCTGTATTAAATCTTTTCCTTTTATGTTGCCGCTTCCGATTTTATATTCTTTTTCGGGATTTATTTCTTTGATTGTTCTTATTTTTGAAAGTATGTTTTTATAGAATTCTTCATAATCATTTTTTGATAAATTTCCCGTTATTTTATTTAGTTTGTTTCGTATTGCGCCTGCGTAGATTTTTCTTTCTTTGCTGTTGTACGGATCAAATATTGTTTCCAGAATACTTTCAAGCCCCTTTTTTCTTCCGGAGAATTGATTTTTACCTGCGGCACTAATTATTTCCGTATTTCTTTGTTTTAGTAAAAGTCCGTATTTTCTTTCGGCATAAGTGTTTGTTTTATCGGGTGTTATTATTGATTCAGAAAATACTCCGCAGTTTTCAGGTTTTATCAGAATACTTGCATCTTGCAATTCGTTTTCGATATTATTATTGTCTACCATGTGCACTAATAGTCTTAAATCTTTCTTTTTAACATGTTGAAAACCATAGTTGTACATATCTTCTTCATCGGGAATTTCATGTAAGTTGATTACGGTATATTTTATTCCGCCTTTTTCCCGAGTATATTTTTTGCATTTCTGAGGTTCTGTTATATAGTTTTCAAGCACTACTTGTCCTGTTTCATTTATTGTTTTAATATCTTTTTCTATTTCTTTAAACAAATTATTTTTAAGTGCATAACTGTGCTCTTCGTAAAAACCTTTACTTACTGCCTTTAAATCGGCTTCCGCCATAATTTTTGCTATTTCAAAATCATTCTGGCGTCTGAATGCAAAACTCAGTCTTTGCGCTAATATTTCTTTGTTTCCTGCTTTATTAAATTCTTCCAGCCAGTGATGATTTTTTATAATTTCATAAATTCTATCCTGCCGGCTTTTTTCTTTTATTATTTTTTTAATGATTTTTGATGCAATCATTGAAGACATATGCTGGTGTCCTCTGTCGGTTTGGTTTTCCATTTTTGAAATGTCGTGCATTAAAGCTGCCATTTTTAGAGTAATTTTATCGCGCGGTTCCAATTCAAGATATTTAGGATTATTAATTGAATAGCAAAGAGTAAGCAGCTGATGCACATCAAGTGTGTAATTTTGTACGGAATGCTGCATCTTGCCTATTGTATTTATAAATTCAGGAAATGCTTTTATTATGTAATTAAGCTCTTTATTTAATTCCTTATTTTCTGTTTTTACTTTGTTTTGATGCAAAAACCTGTGCATGCAATCATAAATTTCTTTTTCCGTGCCGTTTTTATTATCAAGCTCGTCAAGCTCAATTAATCCGTTATAGCCTGTTGTTTTAAAAGTTTCTTCAAACCCTTCCGTTATCGGGTAAATTTTTGCTTTTCCGATTATATTAATGGCGTTTTTATCTTTTTTACATATTTCCGTTAAATCATTTAAAAATTCTTTTCTTGAATATTCAAGAGGTAAGCCGTTTTTCATTTCTTCAAGTATCGGAATGGAGCTTGTCATTACTTCTTCAAAACTTGTCAGTTTTGTTTTATCCTTGGGGTTAACTTTTAAAACACCAGCTATAAAATTGTTTCTGTCCTCTTTTGCTACGGGTATATATTCTTCATTTGCACCCAATGCTTTTTTTAATTTTGAAATTTCGGTATCGATAAATTCAAAGCCTGTTTGTTTGTTCTTTTTTATTTTCTCGTTTGCGCGCGTAAGGACGTATAAAAATGATGTTTTTTCATTAAATGTCAGTTTTGAAATATCAAAAGTTTTATTTACAATCTGCACCAAAGCGCTTGCGTATTTTCGTGTAAAGCTCTGTTTTTCAATTATAGACGCCAGTTCAATTGTTTTTTTATAAAGCTCTTCGTCAAATGTTACTTTTTCATCTTCTTGTTTTATACAATTAACGTATATTTGATAAAATGACATTAAGTCTATCTCTTTATCCAAAGAGTCTTTTATTTTGTTTTTTATATCTTCCGGAAATTTATTTTCTTTATTTTTTAACTTTGGATATATATTTTTTAAGTCTTCATAATTGCAGGCACGGTAGTTTAGAAGTTCCGATATGAATTTTTTATTATCATCGGACTCGCAACACATATTAATAAAGCCTTCGGATAACATTTCGTATATTCTGCAATCCTTGAAAAATACAGAGCCTATGTGAGTCAGATAGTCATATTGTGATTGATTAATTGTTCCGTCCCGATTAAAACAATTTTCAACTATAGCTTTAATAACGCTGTCTGTTATCTTTTCAAGGGATGTGATTTCTTTAATTAAATCCAAAATTTCCTTTTTCTTATTGAACTTTATATTTTTACCGAAATATTCCGAAAATTCTTTTACATATTCACTTGCTGTTTGATAGCATTCCGTATCTTTCAGAACTTCTTTTCCCAGTTTATAGTTGTCTTCATCAATTACGCCGTTTTTATCATGTAAAGACAATATATAATCGCTAAAAGCTTCGTAATTTATGTACTTTCTTTTGCTTTCCGAAATTATTTTTACGGTATATTTAAGGTTTTTTTCTTCAAATTCACCTCGATTATTCTTTAAACTTGATATTAATGTATCGGCGTTTTTTCTTAAATATATTTTTAAAGGTTCGCTTTCATCTTCGGAAATACCGTTTTTTAATTTTCTTAATTTCTCTGTTAACTGATTTTCTCCGTTAAAAATATATTTTATTAATTTTCTCGGTATCGGACTTATTTTTTTTGTTATACTTTCTATGCAGCTTCTTAGTATATTTATCGTTTCAAATCTGTTTAAACCCGATAAATAGTTTTTTAATTTGCATTCTTCTTTGTATAAATTTATATCGAATTTGCCCGTATATGGATTATAGTAATCGTTTGATATTATATCGGCCGAATTTGACCCGCCCAGTTTTTTACATAAGCCTATAAAATCATCAATATTACTTTCATCCAAACATTTTGTAATTTCTTTAAATAAATTCGGTTGACTTGAAAGAAATATACTTTTACCTGATTTTTTTTCTTCTTCAATATATTCAAGAAGCTTTTCTGAAATTTCATCGGCTTCAATTATTGTTTCGGATATTCTGATTGAATCCAACGGCTTTTTTACGCAATCTTCGTCACAAAAG
>CADBOZ010000075.1 GCA_902796515.1 uncultured bacterium
CATTTGAAGAATATCTCTGGTATTCGGCAGGTTGTCTGTCATAGTTATCTAACTTAAACTTATCCACTTGTTAGCCCTCTTACTTTTTTTCAATTTTATTAATTTAACTATATTTTAAAAAATTTAATATGTAAAGCACTTATACTATAAGTATGCATTAAATTTAACATAAATTCAAATTACTTAAATAAATCGGTGAATTTTTTAAAAAATCGACAAAAAATTAAAAATAATATATAATATTAAAAGTAAATTTTTGTAAAGTTATGCGGGAAATTTTGTCACTTTATTTTTTCATGCATCTTTAATAAAACGTGAAAGTTAATAAAAAATTCAAGAGGTAAAAATGAATTTTAAAAATTTCAAAATTGTAAGAAAATTAAAAGATATAAGCCCTAAGCTTAAGTGGCATATGTTTTCCGAATTTCAGGACTGCAAAATTGCATCAAGATATATAGATTATCTTATTCCTGAAAGGAAAAAAGATATCAATAAAGACAATGAGAAGCTTGAAAAAATGGTAAGGGATACGTTAATAAAAGAGTTTTCTCCGAAAATAAAAAATATGAAATCCTTTGAGCTTCTTGTGGATGCAACTGTTCATAACATTAAACAGAAGCAGCTTAAATCCGAAGGCGCATGGGAAGATATAGAACTTTAATGTTTGGGAGAATTAATATGAAAAAGATTTCTGCAATATTTTTATTATCAATGCTGGTTTTTTGCGGTACTGCTTCCGCAAGAACAATATATGATTCAAACGGAAAAATAATATTTGATAACACAATAAGAGGTCAAAAACGCGCCGCTGCGGAAAAAATTCAAGCAAAAAGAGTATCCGGTGTTGCTGCTGCCGCAAAGATTAATTATTCCGCTTCAAATAACGAAAACAAAAATTTAATGCAATCAAATTATTATCAAGACAAGGTTAAACCGCAAGATGACCTCAATAAACCTCTTGAAAACGAAGTTCCGATGAAATCGAACTATTATCAGGACAGGATTAAAAAATAAAAAACTACGCAGCCTGCTATTAAAATAAAACGCGGTTGTATAAAAATATATAATAACGTAAGGCGGTTACTGAGTCATGGTAACCGCCTTTTTATTTAACCGTTATGATGCCATTTTTTCTATCATTCTGCTTATATTAACCTGCCTTGCATCGTCTGAAATTGTAAAATGTTTTTGCAGATTATTTTGAGTTTTTTCAAATGCGGCTTCTTTTGATAAGCCGTTTTTAATATAATCTTCCTGCATACGTTTTTTCAGTTCATCATATTGCTTTTGCGTAATTGGAATTTTGCCGTCAGAGGTTAAAGAATTTTCGATGCTTTCTTCCGCTTGTATTTCCCTGCCCCCGCTTCCGCTTAATTCCCCGTTAGAATAAGCCGAGGGATTAATATTTTGCGCTCTCTGGAAGTTGCTTGTATCAATATCTCTTGCCACACCCTCAAGAAGTTCGTTTAAAAATATCTCTTCAAGTTCGATTTCGGCATTTCCGTTTGAATCAATTATTTTTATCTCCGCGCCCGTCTGCGGGTCAGAAATTGTATACATTGTAATGTTCCCTCGGGTGTATTCTCCGCCATGGTGCGCTGCATCTTTTTTATCATCAATTATATAATTTGTTTGGACTGATGTTCGATTTACTTTATAGCCCATGGATTTTAATACTTTTTGAAATTGGTCAAGCGGCATGGAACCTGTTTTATAAGCAGCTGCTATTTCCTGCTGCAGGATATAATCCGCTTCGGTATCAAAACTGTCCAGTATTTCCTGTTTTATATTATCATCAAGAGCAGCCGCATATTGCGCGAAGGATAACCTGTTTCCTTTGTATTCGGGCATTTTTTTACCGAGAACTTTTCTTTTTTCTTCAATCCATTCCTGATAAGTAGTTATCTTATGTTCTTTTTCTTTTTCATCAATTGCTTTTGCTTCTTCTCCGAACAAACTGTCATCTAATGCTTCAAGCATAATTGAAGCGGTATTGTCATTTGATGATGTGTCTTGATTACTTTTAGCGCTTGATGTTTGCGGTTGATTTTGTTCAACCGGTTTTTCCCATAATGTAAACATTTTATATAATCCATACTCTTTTTATATTTTCCATATATATAAAGTATATATAAAATATTAAATTGACTTTTTGTAACATATCTTTACACATCCTAAAACTGCCTCTATAATCAAAATATGGCAAAAGATAATAAAATAATTCTTCTTTTTCCTCCGCAATGGACTCCTGTCAGTCCGAGTTTTTCGCTTGCATCCTTAACAGGACAATTAAAAAACGGCGGATATGATGCCGAATGCATTGATTTGAATATTGAATTTTATAATCAAATCTTAACAAAGGATTATCTTGAATATACAAATGAAAAAATCAAACATGATTATTTGGATTTATTCAAAAACATAAGAAAAATTTATACAAAAGGGAAAAAACCCGAAAAATACACACTTGACCAACAATGCGATATATATAAATTCGGAAAAATCAAAAAATTAATGTCCGAAAAAGAGGAATATTATAAAAGAGTTCCGAATACAATAGGTTTTGCACTTGAAGTTATTCGCTCAAAAGAAAGATTTTATCAACCTGTTAACTTAATCAAAGCAATGAATATTGTTGATTATGCCCTGAAATTAATATCCGCTTCGTGGTCACCGATTAATATAGAATTTGAAGCATGCTGGCATTCGTTTATGAAACTGAATTATGAAAGCATCCGCCACTTTGTCTTTCATAAAAAAAGCAACATTTTTTGGGATTTTCACAAAATCGATGTTGAAAATATAAAGCAAAAAAATCCGTCGCTTGTTTCTGTTTCCGTTATTTCAACAAGCCAGCTCATATCCGGTCTGACTCTGGGCTATCTTTTAAAAAAATACACAAAAGCACATGTCAATATCGGCGGAACTTTCTTTGGAAGAATAAAAGAGGAACTTCTAAAACACCCTGAATTCAGTGAATTTTGTGATTCAATAACATTTCTCGACGGCGAAAAACCAATTGTTGAAATGGCAAAATATGTTAATAATGAAATTGAAATTAAAGATGTGCCCAATTTAATATATTTTAAAAACGGAAAAGTTTTTGAAAATAAAACAACTTGCTACACAAAATTAAACGATACGGCAAATGTTAATCTCGACTGTCATAATTTAGAAAAATACTTCACCCCCGAAATAGTAATGCCGTACCAGACTTCAAAAGGCTGTTACTGGGGTAAGTGCAGCTTTTGCGATCAGGATTTCGGTCATGAATACAATATCAAAGATATAAATAAAGTTATTTCGGAAATGAAAGAGCTTAAAGAAAAATACGGAATAACCCATTATGAATTTATTGATGAATCCGTATCCCCCGTTTATCTTGATGAACTGGCAGATGCCATAAATAAAACGGATATTGAACCGAAATATTTTTTGGATGCCCGTCTTGAAAGCCAATTTGAAGAAAAAATATTTAAAAAGGCTTCAAAATCAGGTTTAAAAATGATAATGTGGGGGCTTGAATCGGGCTCCGAAAAAATTATGAAATCAATCAATAAGGGAATTGATTTAGACAAAAGATTTGATTTAATGAAGCTTGCAAATAAGCATAATATCTGGAATTTTGCGTTTATATTTTTCGGCTACCCGCTTGAAACAGTTGAAGATGCCGAAATGACAATAAAAATGCTTGCAGATAACCACGAAGTTATTAATTCATACGGAAGAAGCATCTATTCTATGGGCAGACATTCTAAAATTGCTCAAAATCCTAAAGATTACGGGATTACCAAATTTTATCCCCTGAAGGATGAATTTTCCCCGAATATTGAATATGAATGCGTCGGAATGAATAAAAAGGAGCTCGATAAAATAATAGAAAAATGCAAGCAAAGCAGCATTATTCATTATAAAAATCCTCTCTGGCTTTATTTAAGATACAGAGAATGGTTGTTTTTGTATATTGCAAAATTCGGAGTAAAATGGGTATCCGAGTATACGGTTAAATTATAGGAAGAAAAAATGGATATATTAGAAAAAATTGCAAAAAAATTTAAGCTTGTACCTGAAAAAACCACAACCGAGCAAATACTGGAAAAAAGAGGGGATTTGAAAATTCAGATTGCGGTAAGCTTATATAATAAAGGTTTTAGCGATGATGAAATCAAAACCGTGCTTGGAATAATTATAGATGCGGAAGAAAAAATTCAACAGATAAAAGACAGTCTTGAAGGAACAAACATCAATCCCGACGAAACAAAAGACCCGATGCAGCCGATTATCGACGGAAGAAAAAAGATACAGGAAATATCTCTTAAAATGAATGAAGAGATTAGAAATACTATTTCACTTTTTTCAAAAAATCATACAAACTAAAAAGGCTTTGTTTGAGAAAGTCTGTTTCTGAGTTCTCTGAATTTTATAATATCTTCTTGAGCTTTAGAGCTTTCTTTAAACAATGCCTGACTTGCAGGATGCATTATAATAATTGAATCGATATGTATTTCAAGGAAATCATATCTTCTCGGAGCGCCTCCGGAAAGCCCTGATATCTCAGCATTTGTCACCGCAAGAAATCTTCTTTCTTTGTCGTTAAGAAGTTCTGTCAATTCACGGTTAGACTTTGTAAACTTTGAAACGTAAACCGTTCCTCTGATTTCATGGTCTTTTGTTATAATACTAACTTCAACAGGTACTGTATCCGATGGTTGTTTTGTCATGTTTACTCCTTTA
>CADBOZ010000076.1 GCA_902796515.1 uncultured bacterium
CAGTGTAGAAGTTGTTAAAAATAACGCATTAAATATAATCGGCGAATAATTTTAACGGTAACAAAGGTTATGAAAGATAAGCAGAAGACAATATTGTCTTCTGCTTTTTTACAGTACTTTATTTATATCTTTTTACTTTCGGTTATGTAATTATCGTTTCAAAAGTTTTTAAAACATCATCAATATAATACCTGTTTTTAGATGAAAAAGGCAAAACTTCATTTTGAAATTCTTTTTTTATTGTTGCAACTTTTTTATTCAAATCATTCTTAGATATATAATCGCATTTTGTTAAAATATTAATACAGGGAACTTTGTTAAATTTTAACCATTCCTGCATGGCGTAATCATTTTTTTGAATATCATGCCTTGCGTCGATAAATTGAACCGTTGAAACAAGATTTTCTCTTTTTAAAAGGTATTCTTCAAGATTTTTTTGCCAGATATCCTGTTCTTTTTTTGATACTTTTGCGTATCCGTATCCCGGTAAATCAGCCAGAATAAAAGGTTTTAAATCCGTATTTATTTCAAAAAGATTAATTAATCTTGTTTTTCCGGGAGTGTTTGAGGTTTTTGCAAGTTTTGAACGGTTTACAAGTGTGTTAATGAATGTCGATTTTCCGACATTAGAACGCCCGAGAAGCGCAAATTCCGATAAATTTGTATCGGGACAAAGTTTTAAATCGGGTGAGCTTATTAGAAATTTTGCATTTTTTATTTTCATTTATTGTAACTCCGAAGCTGAAGAGCTGCCGCTATATGGGAAACGGTTATGTTTTCCGATTTTTCCAAATCCGCTATTGTTCTTGATATTTTAAGAATTCTGTCATAAGCTCTTGCCGATAAATTAAATTTATTTATGGCGTTTTTCAAAAATTGCTTTGAAGCATCGTCAATCTTACAATATTTCTTAATTAACTTTGGCGTTAACTCGGAATTTGTCAGGATATTATCATTTTTATATCTTTCTTCCTGAATTTTTCTTGCTTCGATTACCCTTTTTCTTATTGTTTCCGATGTTTCCGCGGTTTGATTATTGTTTAAAAGCTCGTCATCATTAAGCCTTAAAATTTCCAATTGAATATCAATTCTGTCAAGCAGCGGGCCGGAGAGTCTTGAGCGGTATTTGTTTATTTGATATTCCGAGCATGTGCATTGTTTTTTACCGTCACCCAAATATCCGCACGGGCAAGGATTTATTGCACCAATCAGTATGAAATTAGCGGGATATTGTATACTGATTTGCGCACGGGATATTGTAACAATATTATCTTCAAGAGGCTGTCTTAATACTTCAAGGGTTTGCCTCGGAAATTCAACCATTTCGTCAAGAAATAAAACGCCTCTGTGCGCAAGAGTTATTTCTCCCGGTTTCGGGTTCGAGCCTCCGCCTATAATACCTACAGAGCTTGCGCTATGGTGCGGAGAACGAAAAGGACGTGAAGTCACAAGCGGTTTTGACCTATCCAAAAGTCCCGCTATAGAATAAATTTTCGTTAATTCTATTGCTTCCTGTTTATTTAAAGGAGGTAAAATTGACATAAATGCACGTGAAAGCATCGTTTTGCCCGAACCGGGCGAACCCGACATAAGGACATTATGTGCGCCTGCCGCTGCTATTTCAAGTGCTTTTTTAGCCACGGCCTGACCTTTAACATTTGAAAAATCTACGGGAAAACTCTCATTTTTATCAATAAAATCTTCAATTTTTTGCTTTAAAACCTTTAAATCCGAATTGCCGTTTAAGTAATTTACAACCTGAGATAAATTTTCGGCTCCGAGTGTTTCTATATTATCTATAAAACTTGCTTCTTTCAGATTTTCTTCGGGTAAAATGACTTTTTTAAAACCGAGCTCGCATAATCCCGAAACAATCGGCAATATTCCGTTAACGGGTCTTAACGAGCCGTCTAAAGACAATTCTCCGATAAATGCAGTATCGCTTGCCGGTTCTTTTATTATTTCTTCTTTTGCTAAAATAGCAACCGCCATAGCAAGGTCATAGGAAGAACCTTCTTTTTTTAAATCGGCAGGTGCAAGATTTATAACCACTTTTGTTTGAGGAAAAGAATATCCCGAATTTTTAATTGCAAGTCTTAATCGTTCTTTTGCTTCGGATATTGCCGTATCGGGCAAGCCGATTATTGCAACCTGCGGTATGGAATTTACCGTATCCGCTTCAATATTTATTTCATAAACGTTTAAACCGATTATCGTGGCACTTTTTGTTGCTACAACCAATTATATTTCCTCTCCAGAAGTGTCGGGAATTAATTTTAACAGTTTTTTATTTGCTATTTCAAAATTCGGATTTAAATTAAGTGATGTTTTAAAAAAGCGCATAGCTTCCGATTTTTTATTTATCGCCTGATTGTATATCCCGCAAAGATAATAATAATAGTAATTCTTTTCTAAAGTAAACGCAACGTTATAAATTAAACCTTTGGCAAGGTCATAGTTCTTGCTTTTTAAATAGAGTCCCGTTAATTCACCTAATGCTTTTTCGTTCATAGGGTCAATATTAAGCGAACGTTTCAGAAAATCTTCTTTTAAAACCGAATTTTTCTGGGCAATACTTATTGCACTTTCATAATAAGCTAAGTTTGCACTTTTCGGCATTTTATCAAGCAAAGCTTCGAGTTTTTTTAGTTCCTTCGGGTTTTTTGCATATTGTCTTGAAGCTTCAGCATATTTAATAAGCGCTTCGTAGTTCTTTTTGTTGCCCGAATATGCCTTTTTATACATTTTTACCGCATTTTTATAATCGCCGTGCAGATATTTAATATCGCCGAGTCCGATTATTGTTTCGGGGTTACTCTTATTGATTTTATAAGCATTAACAAAATGCATGTTCGCTTTATCAATATTTCCGAGAGCAAGCTCGCTTTTAGCAGCAAGAGAAATTATTTTGTCGTTATTTTTATCAAAATTCAAAATATTTAAAGCATCTTTTTTTGCTTTTTCATAATTTCCTTCAAGATATGTTTTTTTAATCGAGTGGTATTTTTTTTCTTTGTCGTTATTGGATATGTTAAATAATATGCTTTCTTTGTCGGTTAAAATTTTATTCGACAAATTTAAAGAAATTTCATTACCGCTTAATTTTTTGATTAATTTATCCGCATCTTTGTATTTTTGCATATCTTTCAAGATATTGCATTTTACAAGCCTGTAGTTTATATTTTTCGGATTTAAGGAGATAGCTTTATTAATTGAATTTAAGGCGCTTGTATAATTTTTTGACTCGTTATATGCTATGGCATTTAAGTATGCGTAGTAATCATTTTTTAATTTATCGCCCGTGTATTTTGCAAGCTCGCTTATTGCTTCTTTTGAAGAATTGTTAAAGTATATTTCGCTGTATAATTTTGCAAAATAAATTTCTTCTTCTTTTGTCAAAGCTGTCTTCGGAAGATAACTTTTTTCCAAATCCGAAATATTATCGTAGAATTGATTTTTATACACTATTTTTTCGGTTGCTTTGGAAGCAAGTGAGAAAAATCCTATTTCATAAAAAACTTTTGATAAAGAAAGAAGAGCATTATCATTATCCACTTTATTAATCAACTCTTCGTACTCGTCATAAGCGACAGCGGCATTACCCTGATTAAATTTGGATGTTATTGATATAAAATCTTTTCTGATTTGCGCCTTTTTATCAAGTATATTTTCTTCGTTTCTTGTTTCGTTACTTAAAAAAGAATCAACGATATTTGCAAGATTAAAATAGCTTGAAGATGAATTTTTGGTCTTATTATTAATTTCAAATTCAAATTTAGGTGTCAAAAGAGAATCATTTTCAAATGCATCGGAAATATTTGCAAAATTGCAGCAAGCAAACAGAAAAAACAAATATAAAACTGTTTTTTTCCTTATTTTCCTCATTTGTTTCCCTCTTACTTATTGTAGTAATATTTATCAAACGTTTGAACAAGTCTTGTTTTCTGTTTATTGATATTACTTTCATTATTAAGGATAGCATATAAATCGTTCAAATTAAACTCTTTTAGTAAAATTTCATCCTTTTTGAGGTCTAAATTTGTATCACTTGTAATAACTTTTAAGATATCGTAAACAGATATGTTCATAAATGCATTAACGATATTTTCATCAAAATGTTTATTTTTTCCGTCGATGATTATTTTGAGTGCATCCTGAATTTTCATTTTGTCACGATAATGTCTTTTTGAGGTTATTGCATCAAATACATCCGAAACGGCAATAATTCTGCCGCCAAGAGGAATTTCATCTCCTTTTAAGCCCTTATAATAGCCTGTTCCGTCAAATTTTTCATGATGGGAGCTTGCAATTTCGGCTACATCTCTGAAGTTTTTTGAAATATAAACCTTGCCTAAAATATTATGAGTCAACTGTGCATGTTCTTTAATGTGTTCGTATTCTTCGGGAGTAAGTTTTCCTTCTTTTTGAAGAATGGAATCTTTAATTCCGATTTTACCTATATCATGAAGCAGTGAAGCATTTTTTATAATTTCTTTTTCATCTTCCGATAATTTGCATTTTTCACAAATAAGCTCGGTGTACATTGTAACCCGCTTTGAATGACCTGATGTAATCTTATCTCTGGCATCTATTGAAGCGGCAAGAGTATCAATAAAGCTTGAAAACAGTTTCTTTTGTTCTTCAATAAGCTTTTTTTGTTTGCTGAATAAATTAGCATTTTCTAAAGCAATACCGGCGGATGAACCTATTGCAATAAGCAAATCCTCGTCTTTTTGCGTAAAATCGCCTTTAAATTTGTTTAAAACCTGAAAAACGCCGACTATTTGATGGGACAAATTGCGAATGGGCATACATAAGATATTTTTTGTTTTATAACCTGTTTCAAGGTCGATTTCTTTATTAAAATATTCGCTTTCGTAGGCATTTTTAATATTTACCGTTTCGCCCGTCATTGCAACGTGTCCTGCCAATCCTTTGTTTGAGGCAAAACGAATTTCCTGTGTTTCAAGTCCCAGTGCAACTTTACTCCAGAGCTCTTTATGCTCATCATCAAGTAAAAATACCGTGCATCTGTCCGCTTCAAGAGCCTGTTGAATTTGTTGAGCTATAATTTCAAGCAGGTTGTCTATATTTGTTTCAACCGCTATTGTTCTTCCGACCTGTAAAAGAGCAAGAAGCGCATCATCTTTTATTTCGTTGGGTATAAAAGACGGAGGCGTCGGCGGGATAGATTTTATTGTATTTTCATTTTCGATTTTTTGTTTATAAGTTAAAATTGTTTCATCCAGTTTTTTCATTTCGGGAACTTTAATATACAAGCTTGCCTTAATCAGGTTCATTGCAACATTTATATTTTTTTCGTAATATTCGATAAGTCCCGAAACGAAAACATTAATTTTTTGTGCAAGCAGGCTGTTTGAAGAATTTGCAAGATATTTTGCGTCATTTAGAAGATTTAAAGTTTGATAATATCTTGCGCCCTGTCTGTAGCGATTTATTGCAAGACAACTCATAGCAATTGATACAAGGTCAAAAGCTTTTATTGTAATTGCAGTTTTATGAATTTTGTTTACTGTTTGCTCGTGAATTAATTTCTTAGCGCAAATGTCATAAAAAGAATTTATAAGGGTATCTTTTATTTCTGCATAGATATTTTCGGAATTTTTTACGGAGTTTGTCATATTCTATCCTTAATAACATTTTAAGATTATTGAAATACTATGTCAAATTTAATTACATGCCCTCGCGTTCTTTCTGCCATATCCATTGCCCTTTTTTATTAATGTATCCTTCTTTGTTTTCAAATTTTACATAAGCAAGGTCGCCGGTAAAATCCCTTGCAAATTCATATACGGGAGGAATTACAATTTGAAATTTGCGATTTATATAACCTGTTTTATAATCTGTCGTAAATTGTGCCATATTTGAAGAAAAATGTTCAAATGCGCTAAATTCACCTTCCGATACGGTTTTTGGAATCGGAAAAAGCATTGAATATTTAATTTTTCCTTTTTTATTAATATATCCTGTCGTTATTTTACGGGGATTGTTGTCGATATAAAAGACGGAAAGCCCTTCATAAAAATTTCCGCAATATATGTTTGCAGGATAAATCTTTTTGTTGTCCAGTACTGTTTTTCCTCTTTTATTAATATACGAGCAAGCTTTATCATTTTCGGTTATAACGGGTGCAAGCCCTTTATAAAATTCTTTCGGTTCAAGAGAGTTATCTTTAAATAAAATTACGGTTTTGCCTTTTTTGTTTATGTATCCCGATGTTTTATAGGCTGAATGTGAAACGGCTGCAAGCCCTTCGCTAAAATTACTTACGGCAAAATATTGCGGCTTTATTACTATTTCACCTTTTTTATTTATAAACCCCCATTTGTCATCAACTAAAACGGCGGCCAATCCTTCTTTAAATTTTTTTGTTTTATCATAGATTGCTTTTGATTTTGATTTATTCAAAATATCTATGCAGCCGAATTTATTGCTTTCTTTATAAAATACAAAGTTTTCGGAAAGATTGGTGAGCTCATCATACTGAAAATCAATAACAACATTTCCGTTTCTGTCTATAATTCCGTATTTGTTATTTTTTGCCTGAACTATTGCGAAATTATCAACAAAAGCATACGCAAAATTATATTTTTGCTCTATTAAAATTGAGCCGTCTTTATTTATATATCCGCCCCCGTTTTTGTCGTTTATGGGATATAGATTATCCTTTTTAAAATCAAAAGAAAAACTTTGTCCCGAGATTAAAAATATGAAAGATGCAAGTATTAAAAATTTTTTCATAGTTTAATAATAATATATAATTATTTTATCGACAAAGACTAATTTAGAGGTTAAGATGAAAAGAATATCATATTTATTTTTATTTATTGCAATTTTGTTACTTGCTTTTAACAAAACAATAGCTATTCCAAACCCATGGACGGATTGCAAGGATGATATCAGTATGGCAAGTAATATTGCAGGGTTTAATTTACCTTTGAGGGTAAAAAATTATAATGCAAGAGCAATGAAAGGTATGATAGAAATAACTTTTCCTCTTAATAAAAGACATAATGTAACCGTAAGAAAAACGGAATCATATGAAGGAAATGCTGATGAAAACGGAATAAAAGATATATCCGGTAATTATAACAGTTATCCCGTTAATAAAACGATATGGATTGAAAAAGCTGTTCCGTTTAATGTAAGAGGCGAAAAAAATAAATTTCATGTTGCAAATTTTGCGGCAGAAACGGGCTACTACAGTCTTTATTCGGAAAAAGGAATGAAAATAAAGCATATAACGGCTCTGTATAAACTTCTGGCAGAAGCTGAAGCTCCAAGATACAGTGAAGACGAAAAAAGTTCATATACAATCGAGCAATTACAGGACTCAAGAAGAATTGATGACATTGTTGAACCGGTTTATACGCAGGATTGTTTCCCGAGAACTTTAGAAAAAAAGGGCGTAACTTTTAATTGTTTTGAAAGAGCAAATTTAGGTGAAGATAGTGCTTGTTCGCTATCCGAAATAAAAATGATAAAAGAATATTATAAAAAAGGACAAAATAAAGACCCCTTAAATGACGGCAGCGGTGAATTTTGCGCTAAATCGGACAGATAATTTTGATAACATTAATTTTTGTTAAAAAATCTTGTCTAACCGTTAAAAAATATTCTTTTTGAACGTTTTAAGTTCAAGAGGGAAAAATGAGAGTAGATAAGCCATCCAATAATGTAACCTATGTTGATTTTAAAAGACCGCAGGTAAAACCGAAAGAAAATAAAACAAAAAAATTTGTGCAGACTGCCACACCTGTTATAAAAGAAAACAGTGAACCTGTTGATTTTAGAACATATGCGGCATGCCACCCTAATGTCGGAAAGAGTGACGAATTAAAGCTTTTAAGCTATATGAAGGATATCGGTTATACCGATATTACGCTTGAACAGGTTGAGGAAGGAATTAAAAAATATTACAAGGATGCCGAAGAATTGTATCCTTATTTTGAAAAAACCGAAAAATATTTGAGCGAATTTGAGAAAAAAATTTCTAAAATTGAATTCGGTAACCTGAAAAATGTTATAAATATTTTCGGGGACGGCTGGAATAACAGCAGAAGGGATGTAAAAAAATATACAAACGGCGATGACATTGATAATTCCCCATCAAAAAAATCTAACGAAACAATGAAGCTTATTGCCAAAGAATATATTTCAATATTGGAAAAAGAATATCCGGAACTTGAAATAATAATTGAAACGGATGACAACGGAAACAGTCCGAAAAATGCAATGCAAATTTCAATTATTAACGGTGATAATACAATAATGATGTTCTTTGAAGACTTTATAAAAGCCATGCAAAGAGGAAAATTAACAGGCAACGAGCTTTTAATTTTCGATGAAAAAGAAAATGCCGAATATTACTATATATACGACTCATCAACCAAAACCATGAATAAAATTGATGCCGCTTATAATGCTACAACAGGTTCAATTAAAAAAGATGCATATGATGAAAACGGAAAAGCACATTTTTATATCAATGAAGATGAACCGGAGGATGATGAATCGGGGCCTTTATATTATGCAATATGTGAATATATGGCAAAATTTAATGAAGACCTCGAACATGAATTGCTTTTTAATAAAGACAATTATCCTAAAGACGTCAATCTTGATGATTTTATAAAGACAGTGCAAAATGATGCAAATGCAAAATATTATTTTGATAGTCATGATTTTGATTTTATGTATTCATGTATGAGAAACGGAAGCTTTAACTTAAATGTTGCGGAAATCAGCGACCTTTTTATTGATGCCGGAAAATTATATGCAAAAGACGGTTTTATTTCGCAGGAATACGTTAATAATCTTGTTAATTTGATTGAAGAAGAAGACCATACATTTGATGATGATTTGGTTGATATAGCTAAGGGATTATTGATTAAAGAATTAGAATCCGGAAAAGACTGTCATCAGTTAATATACAGTATACTTTCATTTATAAAAAACAACAAAAGTGAAGAATGCTTTGCCCTCGGATTTAATTTATCGGATGATAAGTTAACTATTGAAGAAGTCAGTGCCATTTTTGAAAAAATAAGTTCTGCCGATGAAAAACAAAGAAAGTATATGATTAATAAATTCAACGCTATTTGCTTTAATCAGGATAACAGAATTTGTTATACCGAAAAAACCGTGTTTGATTTCTTTATGGAGGAATTCAATTGATTTACCTATTCTACATGACAAATATTAAAATAAAGAGTAGAATAGAGTAGATAGTTGAAAGGGAAAAAGATGGATAAAATTAACGGAAAATCTGTTTATAAATGTGCTTTTACTGTTGCGGAAGTGCTTATAGTACTTGTTATTATAGGTATAATTGCAACTCTTATGCTGACTTCTTTTAAAAATTTGCCTGACAGAAATAAATCAATGTTTAAAAAGGCATATTCGGTTGCCGAAAAGACAGTTTTTGAGATGATAAGCGATGAAACTTTATATCCTTATTACCCTGAATATGAAGGATTTGAAAACCCGCAGCAAGCAGAAATATCCGGAAATAAGTATGCAGATGCAAGTTTGAATGTACCCAAGTGTGGTACAACAGATTTTTACAAGTACAGGTATACTGTTAGTTCCGACGCAAAATGTGCAAGCGGAAGGAAATTTGATGCATTATTTGTAGATAAATTAAATATTTTAGGATTTTCTAAGTGTAAAAATGAAAATACTGAAAGTGTTTGTTTTACGACGTCTGACGGTATAGGTTGGATTATAGAAAAAGCGGATTTTACCGGCGGCGGAAAGAAAAAAATTACCATAGATGTTAACGGTTTTGAAAAAGGGCCCAATACACACATTGACGATAAAAATGAAAACGGCGACATGTTTGAAATATACGTAAACTTTGACGGTAAAATGACTGTAGAAGGAGATATTGAAAAGAAATATCTTTCTGAACACTCTCTTCAAAAAGATTAAGAAGATAATAAACGATTATGGCAGAAATTGATTGGCAAAAGGAAGATTTAAAATATATCTGGCACCCTTGTTCTCAAATGAAAGATTACGAGGAGCTTCCGCCGATAATTATCGATCATGGCAAAGGAATTAACCTTTACGATACGGACGGAAATTGCTATAAAGATGTTGTAAGTTCATGGTGGTGCAATCTGCTCGGACATTGCAATCCGCATATATCCGATGCTTTAAAAAAGCAGGCGGATATATTAGAGCATGTTATATTTGCAAATTTTTCGCACAAAGGAATAATAAGACTTTGTATGAGATTATCAAAGCTCTTACCTGAAGGGCTATGTAAGTTTAATTTTTCCGATAACGGTTCATCTGCCGTTGAAATGGCAATGAAAATGAGTTTTCAATATTTTCAGCAGACAGGCAATGCCGAAAAAACACGCTTTATGGCATTAACGGATGCATATCACGGTGAAACCGTTGCGGCTTTATCTGTCGGGGATTGCGATTTATATACGAAAATATATAAGCCGATTTTAATGGACGTCATAAGAGTTCAGGCGCCTGACTGCTACCATTGTCCGTATAACAAAACAAGAGACAATTGCACCTGCGAATGTTTTTTAGATTGTGAAAAACAATTTGAAAAATACGGAAAAGAAACCGCGGCAATTATTGTAGAACCTCTGTTGCAAGGGTCTGCGGGCATGAAAGTATATCCTGCGCTATATCTTAAAAAATTAAGGGAAATTTGTGATAAATACAATGTTCATCTTATAGCCGACGAAATTGCCACAGGATTTTTCAGGACGGGAAAAATGTTTGCGTTTAACCATGCGAATGTTAGCCCTGACATAATGTGTCTTTCAAAAGGTCTTACGGGCGGATATATGCCAATGGCTGCAGTTGTAACCACGGATAAAATATATAATGCCTTTTATGATGATTATCTTAAAGGTAAGGCTTTTATGCATTCACATACTTATTCCGGTAATCCTCTCGGTGCTGCCTGTGCAAATGCTGTTCTTGACATATTTGAAACGGGAGAAATTCAGGAACACTTAAAAGAAGTTACGCCGTATTTTAATAATTTAATAAAAGAGAAGTTTTTAAACTTGAATAATGTCGGAGAAGTTCGCTCAATCGGTCTTGTTAATGCTATTGAACTTGTTGAAGATAAGAAAAATAAAGTGCATTTTAATTCAAAATTGAGATTGGGATATCAAATTTATAAAAAGGCTCTTAAAAAGGGAGTTTTGCTTCGACCGCTGGGAGATGTTATTTATTTTAATCCGCCCTTGATTATTGAAAAAGAGGATATGGATTTTGTTGTAAAAGTTGCATATGATTGCGCACTTGAGGTATTGAAGGAATACGGCTTTTCGCAATGACTTAAATGTGAACAGTGATAGCATTACTGTCATTACAAGGAACGTTAGTGACGAAGTAATCCATTTTCATGGATGCTTGAAACCCTGACATTATCGCTTCTGGATTGTCACTAGGCTTTCAGCCTCTCGCAATGACTCGAATGCAGATAGTTATAACTCAATTATTAAACTCATCGTTTTGATTTTTCACACACGGCTTCGCGTTTTTCCGCCTGTGCAATTAAATTGCTTCGCTCCTTGCGTTTCACTACAGTCGCAACGGCGGATTCGTACGGTTACAAAATCAAAACTCATCGTTTTGATTTTTCACACACGGCTTCGCGTTTTTCCGCCTGACAAATCAAAGATTTGAAACGGCGGGCATCGATAGTTGCGGTCAATTCTCAACGAATTGACCTCCACTCCGGCTTCGCGTTGCTCCTGAGGGACTTCGTCCCACGTCGCATTCGTAGTGCTCGCAACAATTCTCAACGAATTGTTGCTATCGCACCGGCTTCGCGTTTATTTTCCGGGGGGTGCAAGAACCATTACAACATTTCTTCCTTCAAGCTGGGGTTTCTTTTCTATTGTAATGTTTTCGTTTTCAAAATCAGCTAAAAACTTATTAATTAAATCCATTGCAAGGTGGCTGTGCTGAATTTCACGTCCTCTTAACATAACAACAACTTTTACTTTATTTCCTGCGGAAATAAATTTCTTTGCAGCCTTAAGACGCACATCATAATCATGTACATCTATTTTATAGCGCATTTTAACTTCTTTAATATCAACAGTGTGTTGTTTTTTCTTGGCTTCTTTTGCACGCTTTTCAATTTCGTATTTATATTTGCCCCAATTTAATATTTTAGCAACAGGGGGCGCTTGATTCGGAGAAACAACAACTAAATCTAAATCTCTTTCTCTTGCCATTTGTAAGGCGGTTGATGTCGGAATTGTTCCGTGGTTTACACCTTCATCGTCTATTAATCTAACTTCTCTGGCTCTAATTTTTTCATTTACCAGCTCGTTTTGAGCTCTTGAATCATTTCTGCTAATTGTTTTATCTCCTATTTTTATATATATCTATTTATACCATGGTTTTTTATTTTGTAAAACCCTATCAACTAAATAAACTAGACTTTTGTAACATCATATTAAAATGCAATACCTGTATTTATTCCATTTTATTTTCAAGCAAATATTTCCTTATAACAAATTTATCCAAATTAAATACAAATGTTTTTTCATACACCCTAAGTGCAGGATTAATGGGAAGTCCGTCTTTTCCCACTCCCGACAGCCCGTTAACGGTGTACATATTTTTGTTTAATGATGCCCACATTGCAAGTGCATTGAGTGAAGCTGAACTTGTATATCCCTTTTCTTTTAATTTGGATGTTGAGTATTGTTTTGTTAAGATAGTTTGATAGTTAAATTCAAGAACATCATAATTGTCCGGTATTTGTTTTACTTCTTCGGCTATCTGTTTTTGAAATACTGATTTAGACCAATTGTATGTAGCATAAAAAGAATTAGGGTCACTATAAAAAGGAATTTGCTCAATAAGTATTAATATAAACGATATAATCAGTATAATTTTGTGTTTTAGCTTTTTAATTTGAAGATTATCCGTATAATATGCAACTCCGAAGGAAATAATTATAAGTGCAATGAATGAAATTCTGACAATGGCTCTTATTCCCTGAATGCCCGGGATTATGTAATATAAAAAATTCCACATAAAAAATGTACCGACAGTACAGGACATAAAAAAGATTAAAGCAAGAGAAAAATATAAAACCCATCTCAGGCCTTTTGTTTTTGCAATTTTACCCGAAAACCATAATCCGATAAGAGCAAATATAGTGGTAAATATTCCTGAAGATGCTGTTGTTTCACCGCATTCATAAAAATTGACATAGGGAACATCTTTTAAAAACAGGTTATCAAACCTGCTCAAGCTTCTAATCCAACAAAAAGGGTCTTGCAGATATACTACAACATCATCCATTGTTCTTACAAGATTTAAGTCCAGATAAATCACGGCAAACGGAATTAAAAGAATTATAAAAACAATAAAATAGATAATTAATAACTTATAAAAATCTTTAAAGAAATTGAAAATTTTCTTTCTTGTTTCGCCGAAGCATAATGAAAATAAAACGCCGGTAAAAAATAATACACAAAAACCCCAGCCTAATGTATAACAGCTATAAAATTGCATGGCTATTGAAGATGCGGATAAAAAGAAATAGATATTATTTTTTAATAAAGAGTTCTTTTTATTAATTTTAAAAAGAAAAATCAAACCAAGTATTGTATAAAATTGAGAATAATAGTTAAGATGAATGCTTCTGAAAAATCTCATTAATCCGAAGGCAAAAATAAAACTTCCCATAGAAGAAGCAAGGGAAGAAAACCTGAAAACCTTTTTTAAAAGATAATAAAAGGTTGTATAGTTTAATATTGATAAAGCTATAAAAGTTGCCTGAAAGGTGCTTAAAGGCTGAAAGAATATTCTAAAAATCCAATATACGGGGCAAATTCCCATCAAAGAATCGGAAAATGCAATGTTATTTTTATACGGAAAATAAAAAGGCGCTGTCCAAAAATGTTCATGTTTTGGAGTTCCAATCAGCCATTGAAAAGTATGCTCAAGAATATACCCCTGCGATTTAGCATCCAATCCGTCACCGGGCATTAAATCGAAACCGGAAACCAGCATCGGATATGTAAAAATTAACAATCCGTAAATTAAAAATAAAATATAATATTTATTTTTATTCAAAAAGCTTATAAATTTCATCCGGTTTAAAAATTCCGTATTCCGTGATAATTCCTGTTATTAACGAAGCAGGAGTAACGTCAAAACCGGGATTTATAACATTAACCTTATCGGTGCAAACAGGTTTGCCGTTAATCATTGTTACTTCTTCTTTATTTCTGAGTTCAATAACTATTTCTTTACCTGATTTAATATTGGGGTCTATCGTTGATTTCGGTGCTGCAATATAAAAAGGGACATTATGGTATTTAGCGGCAATGGCTACCATATAAGTACCTATCTTGTTTGCACTGTCGCCGTTTAGTGCAATTCTGTCCGCACCGGTTATAACAACGTCTATCATGCCTTTATTCATAAAATATGCACCCATGCCATCTGTTATAAGCGTTGTATCTATTCCGTCACGGGTAAGTTCATAAGTGGTAAGCCTTGCGCCTTGTTGGCGCGGACGTGTTTCATCCGCAAAAACTTTAATTGTTTTATCTTTTTCCCATGCGCTCCTTACTACTCCGAGAGCCGTTCCCCAGCCTACCGTTGCGAGAGCTCCGGCGTTGCAATGAGTCATAATTGTTGCGCCTTTAGGAACTACGGATGAACCGTATTCACCGATTTTTTTATTTATTCGGATGTCTTCATCCTCAAGCCTTATTGCATTTTGAACGAGCAATTCAATAATTTCTTCATTTGTTTTGTCCGAATTTTTTCTTATTATTTCAAGCTGGTTATCTATTGCCCATTTTAAATTAACGGCTGTAGGGCGGGAAGAATTTATATATTCAGCCTGTTTTTCAATTTCGGATAAAAAAGTTTTGTAGTCCGATGCTTCTTTGTTTTCTATTGCGGATAATACAACACCATGCGCCCCTGCAATACCTATGGCGGGAGCACCTCTTACTATCATTGTTTTTATGGCATCATACATATCGTCTGAGCTTTTGATATCAACTGTTTTAAATTCTTCGGGAATAACAGTCTGGTCAATCATTCTTGAAAATCCTGATGTTTCCGATATTTTTTGCCAGTATATTGTCTTTTCCATATTATCTCTCCATTTAGTCTTCAATCTTTATATCAAGCGGAGCGTCAAACCCTTCGGGTTTTTTTTCAAAATAATTTAAAACGTACGCCGTTCCCATGCCTGTTGCGGAATTAATCAAGCCGAGTATAACGGCTATGATAAATATTAAAACAAAAAACAGCCACGGTGCGGTTGTAATAAAGTAAGAAATGCCCAAATCCGTACTTTTTGTAAATATTAACGAAAGTATGAATTTCATAGGCAAAAATGTTATACAAAACCCTATAGTGGTAATGAAGCCGATTATTCCGCCAAGTATTGCGCCTTGTTGTGTATCTATTATGCCAAGATATTTTTCATTTTTTTTCATGTATAAAATTACTGCAACAGATGAACAAAGGATTAAAATAAAATATGCCAAACCTGAAATAAAAGGTATAATTGCCATTATTCCGAGGATTGCTCCGAGAAGAAATGAAAAAGCAGCTGCGCGCTTAACTATGATTTCATTCATTTTATTTCCTCCTTAAATTTATTGTTTTGAAAGTGGCATATTGCAAGAGCTATTGAGTCTATTGTATCATCTAATTTTATATTTTTGTCTATTTCTATATAATTTTTTACCATCATTTTAACTTCTGATTTTTCGGCTCTTCCATGCCCTGTTATTGTTTGTTTTACAACAAGAGGAGTGTATTCGTACATCGGAATTGAATTTTCTTCAAGCGTAAGAAGTATTACACCTCTTGCCTGCGCTACGGGAATAATTGTCTTTTGATTTTTGAAAAAAAACAATTGCTCAATAGAAGCGCAATCAGGTTTATATTTTTTAATCAGATAATCTATATCATTTTTTAATTCAAGAAGCCTTTTCGGATGAGGAGCTGTCTTATCGGTTTGAATTGAGCCGCTTGTAACTAAGCGGAAAAATTCGTCTTGAGCTTCAATAAAACTGTATCCCGTTATTCCTATTCCGGGGTCTATTCCAAAAATAAGCATATTTTTAAGATATATTTAAGAAAAGATTTTGTCAATTTGATACTTTATTATTTAATTCTTCCAATTCATGTTTTATTGAATTAAAATCAAAAGTTAAGCTGTTTTTGTTATTTATTGCAAGTTCAAGGCTTGATTTTCTGGAAGCATCATCCTTCATTATTTCAAAAATTTTTGAAATTAAATAATATAAATCCCCGTTTTGAATTTTTTCAATTGCTCCTGTTAAAATCTGAAGAGCTTCTTCATGTTTTTTTTCTTTAATTAAAATTTGAGCGAGAAGTTTATATGCTTCAGCATCTTCAGGGTTTTTTTCTATTGTTTTTTTAAGCATAATAATGCTGTCATTAGTCCTTCCGAGCTCCCAATAAATTTGAGCTATATTAAAATAAGCCCATGAATAATTCGGCGATAATTCAAGAACTTTTCTGTATTCAACAAGCGCAAAATCGTATTCTTTCTTCTTTTTATATTCGCCCGCAAGGTAAAAATGAGCAAAATAATCGCTGTAGTTATATTCTATTGCTTTCTTAAAACATTTTATTGCAATATCCGTATTGCCTTTTTTTGAAAATAAAATTCCTATTAAAAAAAACGAGTTGGAATCATCCTGTTTAATGCAAATTACTTTTTTAAAATTATTTAAAGCCTCGTTTATATTGCCTTCAGCTTCATACACAAGAGCCAGATTGTATAAATAATCAGGGTCGTCGCATTTTAGTTTAACCGCTTTTTTATACGCTTCAAGTGCTTTGGGATTATTTTTAAGTTTTTCCTGACAAATTCCGAGGTTGAAGTATAAATCGCTGTCATCCGGAAAAATTTTAAGCAGGTATCTGATATGGAAAAGTGCAGCTTCTTCAAATCCCAAATCAAGGCAAAGCATTATCAACTCTCTTCTTGCCTGAAAATTTTTAGGATTTAGTTTAATTGTAGTTTGAAGTTCTTCAAACCTTTCCGCCTCATTCATTTTTGCTGTCCGAATAATTTCCTGTATCAAGGTCTAAAATGTTTTTTAATCAAAATAGTTTTATTCTTGTTCTTCTCTTTCGAGTTCGTCTTTATCTTCGTCCTGAATTATTTTTTCGATAACAAGCTGCGCCATATCAAGTGCAACTTTTTTCTTTGTATCCGGAGGACATTTTTCAAGCATCTGTATTGCGGTTCTGACTGTTGAATCAATGTCATACCATCTTGAATGACCTCTTTGTATTCTTCCGTCTTCAACTGCGGACACGATGTCTTCAACATTTTCGTATTTATTGTCTTGAATGTTGTGTTCAATAATAACCTTAATCAAATTAAGCGCAACGGCTATTTGTCGTTCGTCAGAAGAATTTGCCAGTGTTTTCATTGACATTGAAAGTACCGGATCCTTATCATACCACCTTGAAAAATATTGATTTTCCATTATTTGCTCCTTAAAATTAATTGTTTTTTAAAATTACACCGCAACCTGCATGCGGATAATTCCAGTCTATTGATTTTTTTGGACAAGCTATTCTGCATGCTCCGCACTCTAAACAGTTCTCATATTGTACCACAATTTCACCGGTGTTTTCATCAACACTGTATACTCCCGCAGGACAAATGTATGTACAAACTTTGTCTTTGCACTTAGCGCATTTTTCTTGATTAACAATCAAATGCGTATTATCGTCACAATTATATTTGACTGTTGCAAGTTTGTTTTGTATTGATTTTGAATTTTCTTTGTTATTTTGCATTGTTATTCAAGCACCTATTTACCGAAAAATACATCCGAACCGCATTTAGAAAATGCGAATGCATCTTTAATAACTTCCCCGAGCCCTCTTTCCTTTAAAAAGTTAAATATATACTTCCTGATTTGAGATGCCTTGGAAACACAATTGGCATCCGTTATTATTTCAAACAATTCCGCAATTTTATCGGGATAATAAACAGAAAGTGAATTTGACCTTGAATGAAGCCTTTCGATTATATTTCTGTATGAATATAAGTCTTTTAAAATAAATGAATTTTCAAGTTTTTTAACGTAAGCGGAAAGCATCTGTTCCGTATATACACCGCTGTCCAGCGCAGAAACAGCAGTTTCTCCCGCGTATTTTCCGGACATTAAAGCAAAATTTGTTCCTTCGAAATGAACACTGTTTATAAAACCTGCCGCATCTCCGACTATTATTGCACCGTTTGTGGTGAGTTTGGGCATTTTCTTAAAACCGCCCTCGGGGATTAAATGCGCACTGTATTCTATTGTTTCTCCGCCTTTGATTAAAGGTGCTATATCGGGGTGTTTTTTAACTTCATCAATCACTGCGTTTATATTGAGCTTATTTTTCGTTAAATCTCCGAGGTTTGCGCCGACTCCCAGCATCACGGTATCTTTAAAAGTGTATAAAAATGTCATCATAAAAAGATTTTTAATACCTTTCAGAGCACCGAAATTTGTTCCGAAGTACTGTTTATTTACACCGTCTGTGCAGTCTTCTTTAAGGTTAAATCTTTCTTCTATGGTTTTTTTATCAAGCTTTATTGCTTCCTTAACGGATAAAATCATATCCTGAGGCTTGAAATCGTTTCTCAAATTGATTTTTCTTGCAAGAAGGGAGTTTACGCCGTCAGCCAGAATTGTTATCGGCGCATAATATTCTTCAAGCTCCGTTTTTACGCCGTATACCGTTCCGTTTTGAACAAGAAGTTCTTTAACAAGAGTGTTCGGAATATAGTAAACCCCTCTTTTTTTAGCTATTTCAACTAATTGTTTTTCAAGGTTAAATCTCTTAACGGCGTAAGAAGAAGTCGAATCATTATTATTGTAGGTCATTTCAAATGAACCTTTTTCGTTTAAAAATGACCATGTGTGAGAATTTATTATTCTTTCGTATTTAATTAAATCAAAATCTTCTTTTAAAATTTCTTTAAGTGCATGAGTATATACACTTCCGCCGTACATGTTTTTTGCTCCGGGGTGAGGACTTCTTTCAATCAGGACAACACGCTTTCCCGCACGTGCAATTTCAAGTGCGGCACTTATTCCTGCCGGCCCTGCTCCCACAATAATACTGTCAGCATTGTAATTAATATCCATAATATTAATTTTACATTTTTATTTAATAAAAAACAATAGAATAAAATACAATAAGGAAAAACCTTATTTTATCTTTCCGAAAATGTTATCAAACTTAATAAAGCTTTTTTCGTGAGTTTGTTTTTCTTCCTGTTTATAGCCTAATATTCTTATTAAATCGGATTTTAACTTTCCGAGGTCTTCGTATTTTTTTAATATACCGTCAATTGCAACAGATACATCTCCTGTTTCTTCGGATACCACGATACAAGCGCAATCAGCATATACTTCGGATACTCCGATTGCGGCTCTGTGACGTGTACCGTATCTCCAGGAAAGCTTCGGGTCTTCCGTTAAAGGCAACAGAACACCGGCAGAGATAATTTTATCATCTCTTATTACAACAGCGCCGTCATGAAGCGGAGTTTTAGGGAAAAATATTGTAAGAAGAAGCTCTTGTGAGATATCGGCATTCAATTTAACGCCGATATCGGAATGTGTCAAAGGATTTACGTCTTTTTGAAGGACAATAAGCCCGCCTGTTTTGGATTTTGAAAGATATTTAATTGTTTCAATAAGTTCTTTTGCAATATCTACCTTTTTTTCATTTGTAAAGGCATTTTCGGAATTTAAAAATATTTTTTCAAAAAGATTTCCCTGTCCTATGTATCCCAAAAACTTTCTTAATTCAGGCTGGAATATAACAATAAGAGCAAAAGATACGATTGAAACAAGTGTTTTCAAGAATACACCGAGGATATTCAAATTTAACCTTATTAATAATTCCGATATACCCCACATAACAACAAGAAGCATTGAACCTCTTACGAGATTTTCGCTTTGTGTTCCTTTAATAAATCTTCTGTAGAGATAGTAAAGAATAAAAATAAGTATACATATTTCCAGTATATTAACGGAAAGAGCCACTCTGTCCATTCCGTTAAAAAAATTTTTGAATTGTTCCGTTAAAAATATGTCAAAATTTGTAAAATGCACTTTTTAAAATCCTCTGATTATAATAATACATCATTTTGAATGAGTTGTTCAAGAGTTTGACGTTTAACAATAATTTTTGCTTCTTTATTATCAAGTAAAACCATAGCAGGCTTTAAACAAGAATTATAATTGGATGACATGGAATAGCAATAGCTTCCCGTATTATAAACACAAAGAATATCGCCTGATTTTGGTGAATTTAGCATAATATCTTTGATTAAAATGTCACCCGATTCACAGAATTTACCGGCAACGGTAACTTTTTCAAGGTTTGTTGCTTCTTTTTTGTTAACAATTTCAGCGGAATATTTTGCCTGATACATGGAAGGTCTGGGGTTGTCAGCCATTCCGCCGTCAACGGATATATATTTTCTTATGCCTTCTATGTTTTTTATCGAGCCTACGGTGTATAAAGTTACACCTGCGGTAGAAATCAGTGAACGCCCCGGTTCAATAATTAACGTCGGTTTTGCAACATCATAAAGCTTACAATTCCTGTCTAATGCTTTTATAATAACCTCTGCGGCATCATAAACGCTCGGAGGATTATCTTCATCGGTGTATTTTACGCCAAGACCGCCCCCGATATTGATTTCCGTTAATAAAATATTGAATTCATCTTTGATTTTTTTAATTTCTTTAATTAAAACTTCTATTTCGTCATTAAATATTGAAGTTTCAAAAATTTGAGAACCGACATGGGAATGCAGCCCTGTTAATTCGAGATTTTTATAATTTTCAAGGATTAATTTAACCGTTTCCGATACTTTGGAAAAATCAAAACCGAATTTTGAGTCCAATTGACCCGTTTGGATATATTCATGGGTATGACATTCAATCCTCGGATTAATTCTTAAGAATATTTTTTGAATTTTTCCCTGTTTTTTTGCTTCTCTGTCCAATAATTCGAGTTCATAAAAATTATCAGCGCTTATTCTTGCTATATTGTTTTTCAGTGCAAATTCAAGCTCTTCAGGACTTTTATTATTGCCGTTAAATGTTGCGTGCGATAAATCAATCCCCGCATTCTTAAGGGTGTACATTTCTCCCAGCGATACGACATCAAACCCGAAGCCGCAATCATAAAAAATTTTTGCTATAGCAGAGGTCATGAGTGCTTTTGAAGCGTATACCATCTTTACGTTTTCAAGAGGTGCAAAAGCTTTCTTAAAGTCATTTGCCATTGTTACAAGAGTGTTTTTGTCTATAACGTAAAGAGGTGTTTTATATTCTTTTGCAATTTCGGATAAATCACATCCTGCAATTTCAATATTGCCGTTATCGTTTATTTTTGTATCCAACGGTTTAATATTCCGGTTAACAAAGCCCATCTATACTACTTTCCTCTTGCTAAATTTCAAAAAAAATTATAACATGAATTCCGTGATTTTTTAAAGTATAGGAAACAGAAATGGAAACAAAAAGTGTAAGTTTAAAGAATGTGATAGTTTTTGTACTTACAATAACCGTTATTGCTCTTGCAATATTCTCAATGGATATACTTTTGATGCTTTTTGCATCATTTGTCATAACCTGTGCAATTGTACCTCTTATAAACAAGATGGAAAAATTTATACCGAGAGTTTGGGCGGTTACCATTGTACTTTTGTTGATGATTTTGATGAGTATAATTGTTCTTTTGCCGTTAATTTCAATAATATTCAGAGAAGCTGCGGGTTTAGTCGGAACATTGCCCGATTTGGTTGATAATGTGGATAAATTGTTTAATATAAGAATTTTTAATCACTCAATTTCCGAATATATAACATTTGAGTCCTTGAAAGATACGATAGCTCAAAGCGCAAGCGGGCTTGTTGAAAATTCAATCATTGCGGGCAAACTTATTGCAAACTTTTTAACAGCTATATTTGCTATATCAATTATGGTATTTTATTTTACTTATGATGAAAAAAGACTTACCGAAAAATTTATAGAATTTTTTCCGAAAAACAACAAAGAAACGGCAAGAAGAATTTTTGACAGTATATCGTCTAAAGTCGGAAATTATATATTTGCTCAAGGTATAGCGATGATTTTTGTCGGTGTTGTTACAACAATCGGGCTTTTAATTTTACATAATTCCCATGCGTTTATTTTAGGATTTATAACCTGCATATTTGATATAATTCCCGTTATAGGTCCGTCTGTTGCTGTTGCAATAGGTCTTGTAACAAGTGCTTCCGGCGGAATAGGCTATGTATTTTTGACTTTTGTAATATATATAATAGCTCAATGGGCGCAAAATCAATTATTAAGACCGATAATTTTCGGAAAATTTTTAAATATGCATCCGCTTGTAATTATAATTTCTTTGCTCTTATCGGCAAGATTTCTGGGTTTCTGGGGAATTATTCTTGCTCCGGCTATTGCAAGCGTAATATGTGTTCTTGTTGACGAATTATATTTGAAAAAAATTAACGAATAATAAAAAAGTCCGCAGCAACTGTTTTGATTGCTGCGGACTAAATTTTAAATTTTATCTTGTTTTGCCTTCCTGTTTTTTAGCTTTATGTTCCGGCATATTTTTTATAAGACCTTCAAAAATGTTTTTGCCTTTTTGTTTTGCTTCATTTTTTGCTTCCGTAATAACTGCTAATGTATCATCTGAAAGAGTTTTTGCTTCATCTATTTCATCCATAACGGAATTAATTTTGGATGCAATTGCTGAATTTCCGATAAAGAAATTGCTTGTTGCTTCTTCATCCAATTTCCTGTGCCATATATCGGCATATTCTCTTTCTTCACCGTTAACCGTAAATGTTGCACCTTTTTGTGTC
>CADBOZ010000077.1 GCA_902796515.1 uncultured bacterium
AAAAATTTAAAAATATATTCGGCGATATTGAAAATGATTTCGGCGGAAGGTATAAAACCTCATACACGGAGGATAATATTCAAGCAAGATTTAGAGCAATGGTGCTCTGGGGAGTGGCAAACGAATTTTCTTCAACATTGCCGATAGCAACTTCCGATAAATCAGAGCTTTATATGGGATATGCAACAATTAACGGCGATATGTCAGGCGGATTTGCGCCTATAGCCGATGTCGTTAAAACAAAACTGTTTGCGCTTGCAAGATGGATGAATAAAAACAGAGCTCAAAAAAATGCAATCCCCGAAAGTATTATTCTGAAACCACCGGGGGCGGAGCTTGCAATAAATCCTGAAACGGGCAAGCCTCTGCTTGCGGAAGAAGCGCTTATGCCTTATGAATTTTTAGATGAAGTCATTTGGAGAATTGAAAATCTTAACCAATCAATCGATAATATGATGAAATCCGAGTTTTTATATGAGAAAAATAATGTATTGGACAACAAAACTAAACTGATGTGGCTTAAAAAATTCTTCAAAAGAATGAACACGGCATTGTATAAATGGTATATTTTACCGCCGGCACCCGTAGTTGATGCCCGATCAATTAATAAAATTGAATTTAAACAACCGATTATATCGAATATTAATTATGAAATATAAGGAGAAAAATTTATGAAAAAAAGTTTGATTACTCTGGCATTATGCTCATTTTGTTTCGGTTTGGGCTTCGGATTAAATAATATTGCGTTCAGTGACACGGCTGCCGCTGATAAAAAAATAGGATATGTTAATGTAGATAAAATTTTAAGCTCATCAAAAGCTCTGAAATCAGCTGATGAACAAAAAGTAAAATCAACAACAGAAATGCTTAAATGGTATGATACCGCAAGTGCCGACATACAAAAACAAAAGACTCCGGAAGCAAGAAAAGAACTTATAAAGAAATATGAAGCTCAATTAACGCAGAAAAAGAAATCAATAAAAGATACATACTCCAAGAAAGTGGCTGAAATTGATGCTCAATTGAACGATGCAATAACAAAAAAATCAAAAGAGATGGGTTATGACCTTGTATTAAGAAAAGACTCGGTATTATACGGCGGAGAAGACATCACATCTTCAATTTTACCGCTTGTTAAGTAATATTTAAAAAGCAAATTTTTGTAAAAATCACTCTGTATATGAGTGATTTTTATCTTTTAAAAAATAATTCATAATTCATTAAAATAAATGTATTCATGCCTTAAAATTTATAGTAAAATAATAAGAATAGAAAAGATTTTTAAAAATAAATAAGCGGAAGTTAAAACAACTTTTTTAGAAGTTAGATTTAAACAAATACGGGTAAGCATTAAGTGCAATTTAGGAGGAATAATGCAAAAGGTTTCAAGCGATATCGGTCAAACTGTACAGCAACAACAATCAGTTGTTACTGATGCGATTAAGCATGCGGAAAACCCGACCAATATTGTTAATTTTACAAGGAAGAATTTAAACAATATTACGATAGTTAAGAAAGACGGAACAAAAGAAAAATATAATATTGAAAAAGTAGTTCAGGCAATTAAAAAATCCGCTACAAGAATGCTTGTTACTTTTTCGGATAAAGAAATTAAGGATATTTGTACTTATGTAAATAAAAGTGTTCTTGATATGGACTCTGACAGTGTTGAAATAGCGCAAATGCACAATATTGTTGAAAGCGCACTTCAAGCTTTAAGTCCGAAAGTAGCGGAAAGCTATAGAAATTACAGAAATTACAAGACAGATTTTGTGCATATGCTTGATAAAGTATATCAAGAATCGCAAAGAATAATGTATATCGGCGATAAAGAAAATGCAAACGCCGACTCAACTCTGGTTTCAACAAAGCGTTCATTGATATTTAATGAATTAAATAAAGAACTTTATAAAAAATTCTTCCTGACAGTAGAAGATAAACAGGCTATAAAAGAAGGATATATCTACATTCACGATATGTCTGCACGTCGTGATACAATGAACTGCTGTTTATTTGACGTTGCAAGCGTTTTAAAAGGCGGTTTTGAAATGGGTAACATCTGGTATAACGAGCCAAAAAGCCTTGATGTTGCATTTGACGTCATAGGTGATATCGTTATGGCAGCAGCTTCTCAACAATACGGCGGTTTTACCGTTCCCGAAGTTGATAAGATTTTAGCTCCGTATGCGGAAAAAACATACAACAGACAATATGACAGATATATTTGCATGGGATTATCTTTTGAAAAAGCAAGAGAAGAAGCCATGAAAGATGTTCAAAATGATTTTGAACAAGGTTTTCAAGGTTGGGAATATAAATTTAATACGGTAGCATCATCCCGCGGTGATTATCCGTTCATTACAATTACAACAGGATTGGGAACGGGCGAATTTGAAGTAATGTCAACACTGGCATGTCTTAAAACACGTCAGGGCGGACAAGGTAAAAAAGAATGCAAAAAGCCTGTATTATTCCCTAAAATTGTATTCTTATATGATGAAGAACTTCACGGGGAAGGCAAACCTCTTGAAAATCTGTTCCATGCGGGTGTTGAATGCTCCAAAAAGACAATGTATCCTGACTGGTTAAGCTTAACAGGAGAAGGTTATGTTGCTTCAATGTATAAAAAATATAAACGTGTAGTATCTCCGATGGGATGCCGTGCGTTTCTTTCTCCATGGTTTGAAAGAGGAGGTATGGAACCTGCCGATGAAGACGATAAACCGGTTTTTGTGGGACGTTTTAATATCGGTGCGATAAGCTTGCATCTTCCGATGATATATGCAAAAGCTCAACAGGAAAGCAAAGATTTCTATGAAGTCCTTGATTACTATATGGAATTAATCAGAAAAATTCACAAAAGAACTTATGAATATTTAGGCGAAATGAGAGCTTCGGTTAACCCTCTTGCATATTGTGAAGGCGGATTTTTGGGCGGACACCTTAAGCATAACGAAAAAATCAAACCGTTGCTTAAAGCTGCAACCGCATCGTTTGGAATTACGGCATTAAATGAACTTCAAGAACTTCATAACGGTAAATCACTTGTGGAAGACGGTGAATTTGCGCTTGAAGTTATGAGATATATAAATAAAAAAGTTGCCGAATTCAAAAAAGAAGACGGATGGCTTTATGCTTTATACGGAACTCCCGCAGAAAATTTATGCGGTCTTCAGGTTAAACAATTCAGAAAAAAATACGGTATAGTAGGAAATGTTTCGGATAAACCTTATGTATCAAATTCTTTCCACTGCCATGTATCCGAACAAATAAGTCCTATTGAAAAACAGGATTTGGAAGGAAGATTTTGGGATTTAATGAACGGCGGTAAAATTCAATATGTAAAATATCCTGTTTCTTATAATACCGAAGCTGTTGAAACATTGTTAAGACGTGCAATGAAAATGGGATTTTATGAAGGTGTAAATCTTTCTCTTGCATATTGTGACGATTGCGGACATCAGGAATTAAATATGGATGTTTGTCCTAAATGCGGATCAAAGAACCTGACCAAAATCGACAGAATGAACGGTTACCTTGCTTATTCACGTGTTAAAGGCGATTCACGTCTTGCAGACCATAAGATGGAAGAAATTAAAGACAGAGTTTCAATGTAAAATGTGATTTTATAATAAAAAAGGAAAGCTTGTTTGCTTTCCTTTTTTTATGTTTTAAATATTCATTTATTCAACCGTATTATAAATTCTGTCCCCTGCATCACCAAGACCGGGCATAATATATCCTTTTGAATTCAATTGTCTGTCAAGTGAAGCTGTTACTATTTTAACTTCGGGGAACATACCCGTTACTTTTTCTATGCCCTCGGGAGAAGATATAAGGCTCATAAATACCATATTTTCTTCTTTAATTCCTTTATCTATAAAGTTTTTAATAGCATCAATTGCACTGTTTCCCGTTGCAAGCATAGGGTCAAGTATTATAACAAAAACTTTGTTTTTGTCCTGTTTGATTTCTTTTCTTTTATTGTAATACCATACGGGTTCAAGCGTTGTTTCATCCCTGTACATTCCGATATGATGGATATTGGCAAAGGGTAAAATATCCTGAACAACCTCACAGAATATCATTCCCGCTCTTAAAATCGGGGCAACAATCAGTTGACAGGAATTATCAAAAACTTCAGTTTCCGTTTTTTCAAGCGGAGTTTCTACTTCAACTGTTTTTAAAGGCAAAGCCGAAGTTGCCTCAAATATAAGAGGATAGGTAATTCTTCTAAGCGCATTTTTGAATATTTCGCAGCTTGAATTCTTATCTCTTATAATTGATAAATTATGGCTAATTACGGGGTGTTTTAAAACTTTTACATTTTTTTTCGTTAGTGTTTCCATCTTCTGACCTCTATGCGTCGTAAATGTTCTGTGACAACGTATCAAATACTTTATCCGTTTTAATAATAGCATCCATAAGGTTATCACCGTTTTCTACAAGGCTGTCGCAAAATTCGGTATGCATTTCAGCCATGTCGGGATTTTTTAAAAATTCATCAATAGCTTTTGCCGTGTTATCGCTAAGATGTATTTTATCCATTTTAACTTTTGCATACCCCATGTTTCCAAGATAAGTCATAGAATTATTGAAATCCCCTGTTTTAATTTCAGCGGGAGATGTTTCATCTTTTAAAGCATGTGAATGTACAGCCTGTACAGGTTGTTTTTTTGCACTAACATACTTATAATCCGAAGTTATATCGTTATTCATTCTACTCTCCATTTTGGTACATCGAGTTTTTGTATCCTCTATACAAAACATGAAAATT
>CADBOZ010000078.1 GCA_902796515.1 uncultured bacterium
AATGACTTCCTGTTATTCGTTGCGATATTTGGATTTGAATAACCGCATTTACTAAATTATCATGTCAAGAAATTGTGTCAAGTGATTAAAAATATTTTTCTTGAATTTTGTTACTTTTCGTAATGCAGCCGTTACAATTGCATATCACATTTGTTATAATATTACATAAAGATAATGTTTCAATATTTATTTTACATATTTTACAAAAATTAATATTAAAGATATGACAGACAATTTTAAAACCAGAAAAAAGCGAGTTGCTTATACAAAACAATTCAAACGAATTGCATTAATTGAATATTCAAAAGGAAAAAAGCCTAACGAGATATTTAAGTCGTTGGGTGTTGAGCTTGTTTCGAACGATAAGAAATATGCTTCAAAACTTCTTCACAAATGGAAGGTTGAATTTTATAAAAATTTATCACTTTATTCAATGTCTGACGGATTTGATAACAAATTGTTAATATATGAATTAAATAACATACTTTCCGTAAATCCGAAAAATCTGAAAAATACTGATATCTAGCGTTTTTGTTTTGATATTAATTTTTATAAAGTATTTTTTTTAAAATGAATTTGACAAAAAATTATTTTTTTGTTTTTATATAGACAGAATTAATCTGAAGAGTAAACATAAGGAGTTGCTGAATGCAAGATAAAGAATTACCGAAGAATATGGGTAAAAAAATAGTGGACGCACTTAAGCAACAAGACTTTGAAGATAATTCAGAATTATCAGACAGTTCATCAGATCTTGATTTTGAAGAAAGTAATGATATTTCGTTGGACGAATTGGAAGATACATCTAAAGAAACAGCTTTTGATTTCGGCGCAAGCGCAAAAGATTATCAACCGGTTTTCCAAGTGGGTCAAGAGCAACCGGCTTCAAACCCCGATTTAAAATTGTCCATTGAAAATGAAGAAGATGTTGAAGAGTTTGAAATGCCAAACAACATCAATGTCTTAAAAAGATTGATTTCACAGTTACCGACCGGTGTTCCGAGACAAACCGGAGCTCAAATTATCAGACAGACAATTGAAGCACTCGGTATACCGATGAAAACAGTTTTGCAAGATGCGCAAAGAGTTCGTGATTGTTTAAACAGTTCTATTAAAGATTGTAATTACACAATTCAAGAATACAAAAGCAACATAAAAACTCTTGAAAAACAGCTTGCAAGCTATCAAAAACAATTAAACAGATTAAATGATATTATAGGTTTATTTGTTTATAGCGAAAGAAAATAAATTTATGTCATATGCCCCCATCGTCTAGAGGCCTAGGACAACACCCTTTCACGGTGTAGACAGCGATTCGAATTCGCTTGGGGGTACCATTTATAAAAAGAGCTCAACTGAGCTCTTTAAAAATATCTATGATTTATAAAAGAATAATACATACAATTACATTACTAATTATTATAATCAGTTATTCAAAAATGCCATCATTTGCGGATTTTTATAACCTTTATGACAAGGAAGAAAATAAATCATATTTAGCTGAAATGTTCACTTTTGAAATTTCGGAAAATCGTTTTCATGTAGGTTTGGTGACAGACAACATATATTGTTTAATAGACAATGCTATAAATAAAAATAAAGACGGTTTACTTGAAGGTAAGTGCTACGGAATTTTTACTTCCAAAGAACATATATATAATTGGATAGAATTAAATAAAAATTCATACCGTAAAGAATTAAAAAGCATCAAAAACGAACGACGTAAAATTGAAAAATTAAGGTATGAACCGTTAGTAATAAAATAATCTGATTTTGTATAAATTATCATTTTGCCGGCAGTATTCTTAAACATGGTTTTGTTTTTTACAATTTATTTTAAGTATACAGAATACAGACTTCAAGATAAACTAAACAAAGTTTGGATAAATACAAAAAAGAGAACAAAAAAAGCCGTAAATTCTGTTTTAAATATTGAAGCTGTTCAAAAAATTTAAGAAGCAATATAGGTGAAAATTATAAAAAAGGAGTAAATTGGACGACTCAGCATACTATGGGTAAAGACACAGCAGGAATGCTGGATTTAGCTCATCCTAAAATGAAAAATCCAAACTATGTAAAAGATTCAGATAAACTTGGAAATTATAACGATAAAAAAGTTTCAAAATATGAAAAATATTTAA
>CADBOZ010000079.1 GCA_902796515.1 uncultured bacterium
ATCTATAAATAAAACATCTCCGTCTTTTAATTGCATTAAAATCCCGATTATATCTCTCGGGCGCTCAATTGAGGGAGCTGAAGTTATTCTTATATTTGCACCGAGCTCATGAGCTATAATGTTTGCAAGTGTTGTTTTTCCAAGCCCAGGAGGCCCGTAAAAAAGAAGATGGTCAAGATGCGAGTTTCTTTTTTTACACGCTTCGATTGAAATTTTAAGAGTTTCCTTTATCGATGTTTGACCTATGTAATCATCGAAGTTTAGAGGGCGTATGTTTTTTTCGTAATTATCATCATTTTGTATTGAAGAAGCACTCAAGTCGGGATTTTTCCGCTTGAGTGCTTTAGATGAATTTTTATTTTCGTTGTCCGATAAAATCATTACTTAACCAAAAATCTTAAATATATGTATAACGTTGATATTGTAAGTGAAATACCTGTTACAACTATACCATATTTTAAGAATTTCATAAATGAAATAGGATGTCCTGATTTAGCGGCATTTTCGGATACTATAACATTTGCTGCCGCTCCTATTATTGTCATATTTCCGCCAAGACATGCTCCAAGCGACAAACTCCACCACAATGGGTGAGCATAACTATGTCCCATTGTCTGCTCGATTGTTGCAATCATCGGCGCCATTGTAGCGGTATAAGGAATATTATCAATTATTCCCGACAGAATTCCGGATGCCCAGAGAATTATCATTGAAGCAAGCGTTTGAGAGCCGTGAGTTACATCAAGTATCCACTTTGCCATTAAAGCAATACCGCCCGAGTGTTCAAGTCCGCCTATTATAATAAACAGACCGACAAAGAAAAATATCGTATTCCATTCCACTTCAACAAGGACTTCTGCAGGTTTTTCAAAAATCAAAAGTATTGAAGCACCTATCATTGCGGACAAAAATGTCGGAATATGAGTGGCATCATGGGTTACAAAACCGAGTACCACAAGCAATAATACTATGCCCGAACGAATTGCAAGAGCTTTGTTTGTAATTGTTTTTGAATTATCGATTTGAGTTACAAGCACCATTTTATCAAGAGAAGATGTCAGGTCTTTTCTGAAAATAAAACTCAATAAACCGATAACCGCAATCATAATTACGGTAACAACCCCCGTAAGCTCTTTTATGAAATCCATAAAGCTGAAATTTGCCGCAGAGCCTATTATTATATTCGGAGGATCACCGATTAAAGTTGCCGTTCCCCCGATGTTTGAACAAAAAATTTCCGTTATTAAAAACGGCAGCGGATTTATATCAAGAAGTTTACAAGCGGCAAACGTAACCGGCATAACCAAAATTACCGTTGTTACATTATCTAAAAATGCCGATGCAACCGCGGTAAACACCGCTAATGCCACAAGAACAAGTTTGGGTCTGCCTTTTGTCTTTTTTAATATTTCATTTGCAATCCATGTAAACATTCCGGATTTAGAAGCTATGTGTACAATAATCATCATTGAAACAAGTAAAAATATTACGTTGAAATCTATAAACGAAGTAAAATAGCTTCCTATTGTTTCCGGTGTTTTATCCGTTGCAAGAAGTCCCAAAAATAAAGTTAACGATGCACCGAGAAGAGCAATTACAACTTTAGGTATTTTTTCAATTGCAATAAAAATATATGCAATAAAGAGTATTATACCGGAAGTCATAATCGCATTATCCGATACGATTTGATGAATAAATTCCATAATCCTCCCCTTACTACTAATTCCTGAATATGTTAAATATATCACAAAAATAAATCCCGTAAAGTTTGATTTGATTTATGGTATATTAATTCTAAAGAGGATAAACAATGAACTATTTAGATGAATTAATTAAAACCGTAAAAATTCTTCGCTCTCCGGACGGTTGTGAATGGGACAGACAGCAAACCCATGCTTCAATTCGACAGAATATGCTGGAAGAAGCATACGAAGCTGCGGAGGCAATTGATGAAAACAACTCCGAGCATCTTAAAGAAGAACTCGGGGACGTATTGTTACAGGTTGTTTTGCAATCACAAATTGCGGACGATAACAAAGAGTTTAATATTCAAGATGTAGCTAAAATGCTCAATGATAAATTAATTCACAGACACCCTCATGTTTTCGGCGAAAATAAAACAACGGACACCAAAGAAATCCTTGCCAACTGGGAAAAACTGAAGCAGGAAGAAAAAACGGAAAGAAAAAGAATTTTAGACGGAATCCCGTCTACGCTTCCCGCATTATTATATTGCATGAAAATATCAAAAAAAGCAGCACGAGCGGGTTTTGAATGGAAAAGCGTTGAACAGGTTGAAGAATGTTTTAAAAGCGAAATTGAAGAATTTAAAAACGCTCAAACTCAAGAAAATAAAGAGGAAGAATTCGGAGATATTCTGTTTTCTCTTGTTAATCTTGCAAGATGGAATAATATAGATCCCGAGCTTGCACTTGCCAAAGCAAATAAAAAGTTTATAAAAAGATTTAACAAACTTGAGGAAATATCCGAAAAAAATGTCGGCGAGCTTACGTTTGAAGAGTATAATATGCTCTGGAAAAAAGCAAAAGAACTTACAAAAGCGGAAAAATAATGGAAGAAAAATTAACCAGAAGTCTTGAAACATATTTAATTGCAATAGATACGCTATTAGAAAACAATGACTCGATAATTGTTAAAGATGTGGCAAAATATTTGGGTTTTGGCGGTGCAACAACATCGGATGCCGTAAAAAAATTGAAAGAAAAAGGTTATATTAATTATCAACCGTACGGAAATATTACCCTGACATCCCTCGGCAAGGATAAAGTTGCGATTAAAAAATACCGCCATAACACAATAACAAAATTTTTAAACAAGGTTTTGGATATTGATTTAAAAGATGCCGAATACAATGCAGAACAAATGGAATATTCAATGACCGATGATGTCCTTTCAAGACTTGTTCATTTTCTTGATTTTATGAAGCAATGTGCATGCAATGAACCCAAATGGGTAAAAAGCTGTAAATCAACTCTTGAAACGGGTGAAATTAGCGCAAAATGCAAATCATGTTCGGGTAATTGCCGCTGTTTGAAAAAATAAATTTTAAAATAAAAGTTAAGCTATACCTTAACATATTGTAACTATTTAGTTTAATCCGATTTTGCTATTGACAAATTATTTTTTTTCGTGTTTTATAAAATTATGAAATTCATAAATTTGAACAATTTAATTTGTTGCTGCTGTAAGTTTTTTAATAAAAGAACTTACTTATAATTTTGTGCAATAAATTTTAGTTGAATAAAAATATAAATCGGGTTCTTAAAAAATATTTTTAAGAACTTTTTTAGTAATAAGGAAAAAATTATGAAAATTAATCAAATCAATAAAAATAATACCGGCGATATGTCTTTTAAAGGTTCGATGAGCCCGCTCTCAAATGCACTTTATACTTTAGGCAACAATGATATGTTAAACGCATCGTTTGTTGACATTTTTGCAATGGATACACCGAGAACAATAGTTGAAACCCGCCACAGAGGTAAACAAGCAGGAATTGAAATGGGATTTCGGGAGTATACGGGAACTTTTATTGCGGAATTTTCAGCTGCACTTTTTGCAATATTGGCTTCAAAATTTATCTCTAAAAAGTTTAATCCGAATGTAAAAGTTAACCCGTCTTCATGGATTACCGACAGCGGATTAAACGTATTTTCGGATATCTATAATAAATCAAATAAGACTCCGTACGGTTATATTGAAGCTGTATTAAATTCATTAAAAGGAATAGCGGGCTCAAAAACCAAAAACTTTGCCGATATTGATAAAGATAAAACCAAACCCGTTATTGAAAAAATCACAGGTTTAATCACGAATAAAACATCGGATAAAAAAGCAATATTAAATATTCAAGACGAAATAATAAAACTTCTCGGAGCCGATAATTTTATAACAATAAAATCCGGAAAAAACGAAGTAACCTCAAATCTTACTCATATTTTAAGAGATATTGTCGACTCGGGTAAAAATATTTTCTTTACTCAATCCAAACAAAATCCGAATGATATTTTATCCAAATTAAAATCAATGAATAAATTAAGAACTTTAATTGCAATACCCATGTCAATGACTCTTGCAATTACCAATCAAAAATTAAATCGCTATCTGACAAAGAAAAGAACAGGTATTGATAATTTTGTAGGCGAAAACAATTATGAAAATAATGTAAAAGGAAAAAATCAAAAGAAAAAAGAAAAAGGTTTATGGGTAAAAAAACTCTTATCCGCAGGGGTTTTTGTTTTAATGTTGAGCAAAGTAATGGGTATTAAAAACAGCGGCGATTTAATAAAAAAGCTCGAATTTACAGGCCCCGCCACAAGCGGAAATGCAATAAAAACGGTATATGGCACATTGATTTTAGGAAGAATATTTGCTTCAAAAGATTCAACGGAGCTTAGAGAAACAAACGTAAGGGATTATCTGGGCTTTCTAAATTGGCTTGTACTTGGAGGTTTTGTTGCAAAAGGCACGGGTCAACTGATGGATTTAAAACAATCCGACTTGTTTAATATAACAAAAGCAGGTCATGGTATAACGCACTGGCTTAAAGATGTATCACTAAAATCTCAAAAAGAAATTATTGCGCAAGGCGGAAATATCAAAGCAAATTTAAGAAAATTAAATATCGCACAGATGTCCGGAATTTTGTACAGTGCCGTAATGCTTGGAATACTCTTACCAAAATTAAATATTTGGATGACAAGAAGAAATAAACACGGTAAAAACAATGATTTGAAAGCTCAAAACAGCACTTCTTTAAATTTTAAATCGTCAACAAACTTTATTTCTCTAAAAGAATTTTCAAAAAATCTGCACAAATAAATTTGAAAAACTTATATCTCAATGGCATCAATACTGTCAAAATGCGCTCTTGCATCTGCTTGTGCAGCTTTACCCTTAATGTAGTTATCTGTTGTTAATTTATTAAAATCTTTTGATATAGATTTTGATAATTTAGCATTAGCAAATGCCGATGCAACGGATATTCCCGCTGCCGAAAGAACTGAGCCGGCATCAAAAGCCTTCTGGTGTTTTGTTACAAAAGGATTTAACTTATTTTCAACAAATTTGCCTATTTTTGTTTCTTGCAGCTCTTTGGATAATGCTGCGCCTTCTTTTGTAATAAACTCGGTTACTTTATTCGGTTTTAAATTAATTTTATTTTTTTGCAATAAGCCTACAGCACCCAGCAAACCTACGGCACTTAACAGCTTAACTCCGAATTCCGTTCTGTTTCTTTCTTCTTTAGGTATTTCGGCACCGGTTTTTAACATTTTATTACTGAAATATTTATCCGTAAGTTTCGGAATATATTTCATTATTCCGCCTATTATTGAAACAGCCGCTAAAAAATCCAACCCTGACTTTAACTTTGTGGAAATTTTTCCGGGTTGGACTATAGTAAAACCTGTTGCTATTGCTGCTGTTGTTATAAGAGGTAAAGCATTTCTTAAACGCACTTTTCCGCTATTTTGTACCGTGTTGTATGCTTTTGCTATACTGTATGCTCTTAAATCATTATCCTCCATCTCATAATAGTGCTTATATCGCACCTTTTTAGAGCCTGAATTATTGCTCACACCTGTATAACTTAAGTATTTCGAAGGTTGAGAGCTTTTGGAAATATGATTTACTTGCACATTTACCTCAAAAGGACAATACTACCATTTGTCCGTAAAACTATCTTACTACATTTCTAAAATAATGCAACCCTATAAAAAGATAATTTAAAATTCTTTACAAAGTTAATTTGAAAAAAATCGATATCAATTCTTATCACTGTTATTCTTTGCTAATCCTACTTCAAGACCGCTTCTTGCATATATAAACGGCAAAAGCTTATCCATCTGAAATTTACTTGCAAAGGGTATTCTTGCTAATACCGCAAGATTTAACAAATCATCCACATGAACGAAGGTATCCGTAATTTTAAAATCTCTAACGGTTTTTTCTTCTTTTTTCTTATTTTTGTCGAAAAATTTCTCATAAATTTTATTGGAAGTCCTATTTGCAAGGAACATTCCGCTCACAACAGACCCCAGTATTATGCATCCCCTTGCAAGAGGTGACTTAAATTTCCCTGTTTTGTTTGAATACGCGGTAAGGACGGCAACCATTGTTGTCGGGGTCATGTTGTTTAAAAATTCAAAAATTCCTTCTTTATATTTTGCTTCTTTTTCGCTTTTATTTTTTGCAAATTTTAATCCGCCGAGAAGTCCGCCTAATACACCACCCGTAGTTGTTGCAAGTATTTGAAAATAGTTTTCGATTTCAAACATGTTCCATATTGCCTTAAACTTATCTTTTAAAGGCAATTTATTTTTAAACGAATTTATAACTTCGCTGGCTCTTCCTTTTTTACAAGCATTTAGCACGACAACAGGAGCAACGGCACCTAAAAACGCACCAAGCGCAATTTTGGATTTTGTTTTCGGGTTTAAATCTTCGGTTTTTTTCCTGAAAGTAATCTCCGGAACTTTAAATTTCGAAAAGTTTTTATTTGCAGGGTATGATATTTTAATTATTTCCGCCATATGAATAAAATAAAATAAAATAAACTAAATTAAACTCTACATTATTATTAAAGTATAAAAATAATATTTTTTTGCCAATGCGAAAATATTATAAATCATACATTCAGAAATTCTTCAAATTCCCTTAGTTTTTTTGTTCTTTCTTCACAATAATTACATTCAATTCCGCATTTTGTACTGCAATTATGTCCGTTTTTTATAAAATACCTGATATCCGGATAGTATTTGGATATAATTTCATCAATGTCAAATTTATGTATGTGATTTTCAAAATTGTGCACCCGAAAGGTTCTTATTATAAAGTTTCTAATATATTCACTTTCTAATCCGTTTTCTGCGATATCCATAAATTCCAACAAGTATGGTTGTTTATTATCCGATGCCCTGTGATTCATAGCAACAATTTTGAAATTGTTAATTCCTAAAGCGGAATAGTATCCTAAATCCCATGGATAAACTCTTCCGTTTTTATAAAAATTGAGTTTCATGTCTTTTGAGGATAACTTGCACCCCAGTTTATAAAATCTGTTATATGAAGATGCCATACAGGAATACCTTGAAAAGCATCCTTTCATACAGCCCTCATTCAACATAATCTCAATTGAAATATCGGGAAATGCTTTTCTTAATGCTTTTATGAATTTAAAGTTCTGGTTTTCGTTTTTAGGCAAGCCTATTTCTGTGACATTAGGAAACTCATGCAATAATCCCCGATATTGAATAATACTGTTATATTCAGAAATTGTTGACGACACTAACTTAAATTTTGGATTATGGTTACGAATTAATTGAGCTACTTGAGTATTGGAAAATTTTATTTTTCTTATTCCGATTTTATATAAATTATCAAGTAATTTATATAGATCTGTTTTAAAATTTTTCAAATCTAAATCATTAAAAGCCTTAGGTGAGTTCATCAGATAGCAAACTTCAAACCCTTTATCAATGGAATATTTTACATATTTTGCAAAATCATCGAAATTCTTAATATCAGGATTTTGACCGCCACGACATAGCATAATCCATTCATTATAATTTGATGACAAAGGCCAAGGAATACTGTTATAAAGGGTTTTAACCTTTATTTTTTTATATTTTTTGTTGCACTCAGCCAATTCATCAATTGCAGAATAATCAAATAACATAGGGGCAGATAGTTTATATATATCTGTTTGTTTTGGTACTATTTCTGAATTATCGGAAGAATTATTTTGCATTTGAGTATCATCCTGATATACCGTTTTCTCAGGTTCATCTTTTTTGGTACAACTCGATAAAAAAAGAGTACTTCCGATAGCCAGTGCTGTTTTTTTGATTAATTCTCTTCTTTTCAAATTAACTTTATTCGTTCCACTACTATATTCAATAAAATTCTAATTTCAATTCTGGCAATTGTCAAATAAAGATTCTTTAGAATAATTTTATATATGAATCGAAAAAGTTGAACCTTCAGGAATTTCAGCATCAAATTGGTATCCGTCGGAAGTCATTGATTGAGTTAATTCGTTTGCAACAGAGGTTGCAATTCCGAGTTTTTGTCCCTGATGCTGCAAGATTGCATTTTTTCTTATCATATTTACATCATCAAGCAGTAAATCTTCTATTATAGAGGTATATCCGGATGCCGAACCGATACTTTCCATTCTTTATTCCTTGTTAAAATCAATATAGTAATATATACCACATTTTATAATGTTTTAACAATCAAAAGGAGTAATTTTTCCGCTCTTTTTCAGTATATAAACAACGCGTGAAGTTGTAACAATTGCGGCGGTAAATAACGCAAGGGCAAGTCCCGTCCAAAACCCTTCAAGTACAATTCCGAATTTAAACGCCATAATTGAACCGTATGGTATTGCAATCAATATATATCCCGCAAGCATTGTAAAAGCAATAATTTTTGTTTCTTTTAATCCCTTAAGAATACCGTTTGAAGCACATTGTATCCCGTCAAAAAACAGAAAACAAAGAGCGATTTTAATAATTTTTTTGGCAAGAACAATAACTTCCTTATCCCTGGTAAATAAAGACAGAATTTGATTATTAAACAAAATAATTACGATAAACATAATTAAACAAACTAAAATTATCGAAAAATAACAGCATAACGAATATTTTAAGATATTTTTTATATCGTTTTTTCCGTTGTAAAAACCGATTTTAATACTTGCGGCATTTGAAATCGAAAGGGCTATCATAAAAGTAAAGTTTGCAATACAAAGTATTATATTATGCACACCTGCATACAATGCCGAAAATTTTCCGATTAGAACCGCAGTCAAATTAAAACCGAGAAATTCAAAAAACATAGCCGCACTAATCGGAAAACCCGTTTTTAAAAGGTCTTTTATGTATTTTTTGGAATCTTCGTAAGTCCTTTTTGAATGATTTATAAACAAAGGAAAGCAATACAATATTATAACAATCATCGGAATTGTTTTTGATATTAATGTTGCAATTGCAAGCCCTTTTACGCCCATTTCCGGAATATGTATAAAAGAATATTCAAAGCCGAATGCAAAAATTATATTTAAAATTAAATTTAAAATAACCATAAAAAACATTAAAGTGTTTGTAAATAAAACATTTTCATAGGCCTGCAAAAATTCTTTTATCGCAACAAATACCGCAGACGGAAAAATACTCCATGCGCAAATTTGAAGATAAATTGTACAGGGTTCTACAAGTTCACTATTTAAACCCAAAAGGTGAATTTTTGATGTAAAAAATTCGACAAAAAAGAAAAACGGCAATGAAATTAAAAAAGAAAACAAAACCGTCAGCTTAAAAAATTTTTTACTCGGAATTTTTGCCCCTCTGTTATTTGCAACAACAGGACTTATGCTTAAAATAATCCCTATCGAACCTATAATGATTGTCATAATTATTGCTGTTGCAACACTTGTCGCTCCGAGTGCAAGAGTTGAATATCTTCCCGCAACAATTGTATCCGTTATGTTAATCAATATATGAGAAATATTCCCTCCCAAAATAGGAAGGGAAAGCTTTATTAAATCAAAAATTATTTCTTTAAAGTTTTTTATATCATTCATCAAACATTTTATTCCTGTTTAAGATGTTTTTTGGGTCAAGCAGCGTTTTTATCCGCTTCATTAATTCATATCCGTTATTATTAAGCGCTGCTTTTAAGTATTTCTTTTTATGGGTTCCTATCCCGTGTTCCCCTGATAGCGTTCCGCCTGTGTTTACGGCATACATAAAAAGTTCATCTTTTAATTTTTCAAAATTATTTCTTTCCTGCTTGTTTGATAAATCAAGAGCAAAATTAGGATGAATATTTCCGTCGCCCGCATGTCCCATTGTACAAACAATTACATTATATTTATTTGACAATTCCCGAATTTTTTCAACACATTCGGCAATTTTTGATAAAGGAACAACAATATCTTCCGTTACGACATCGGGCTTTAATTGAGTAACTGCAGAATAGGCGCTTCTTCTCGCTTTCCATATGTTTTCGTTTTCTTCTTCCGAGTTTGATTGTATTATTTTAACCGCCCTGTTATTTTTTAGAATATTTTTTAATATTTTCAGTTCATTTTTTACACTTTCCTTAAATCCGTCAATTTCAATCAAAAGTGCAGCCTGCTTATCACAAAGTATTCCGCAGGGATTAAAATTTTCTATTGTGGTAAGCGTGTTTTTATCCAATAAATCAAGACAGGAAGGCATAAAACCCGAATTTATTATTCCGTTTACACAAAGTGTCGCATCCTTTAAGGTATCAAAATAAGCAAATGTTAATAATCTTATCTCGGGCTTCGGTATTAATTTTACTACAGCTTTTGTTATAATTCCGAGCGTCCCTTCGCTTCCTGTAAAAAGTGCCGTGAGGTTATATCCCGTAACATTCTTTGCAACATTTTTACCCGTTTCAATAATTGTTCCGTCGGCAAGCACAACTTCAAGGTTTATAACATAATCTTTGGTATTTCCGTATTTGAATGTCCTCGGCCCGCCGGCACAAAGGGCTATAGCACCCCCTACGGTTGAAACGGCAAGATTGGAAGGATCGGGCGGAAAGAATAAATTCAGTTTATCAAGCTCTTTATTCAAATCACCTATTACAACATTAGGCTGCAGTGTTGCTGTTAAATTTTCTTTATTGATTTCAATTATTTTATCCATTTTTGAAAAATGAATTATTATCGAATTTTCTTCCGGTCTTGTAGCACCGCAATGATTTGTTCCCTGTGCTCTCGGGATTATGTTTAACTTGTACTTATTTGCAATTTTTACTATATCACTTACTTCTTTTGTGCTTTCAGGAAAAACAACGGCAAGCGGAAGGGTTATTTTATCGGGATTTTGTGATGTATCATAGGCATACACATATAAATCTTCTTTTTTATAAAGAAAATTATTCGGAGATATTTTTTTAAGCTCTGATATAATATTATTAAAGTTATTTACAAAATCCATATAAATATTCTATTATAAAAATAACTTTGTATAATTCAAGATTGGAGAATTTATGAAAAAGAAATTTTTATACATCTTTTTAAGTTTACTATTTATGTTTAGCGCAGGCTATTGTGAAGAAAATGCAAACATTTCCCCTCAGGCGATAACTATGCCCAGCGATGAAGAAATTATGCAGACCATAGACAAGTTTAATTTTTCAAAAGAACAGAAAGAATATTTATTCAAAGAAACAAAGAAAAGCTTAATTGAAATGTATAAAAATCAAAATTTTGCACCCATTCTTGAAGGGGAAACAACTCTTCTTGATAATTCAAGCGAAACAAAAGAAAAAGCAACTAAAGTAAAAAAATATTCAAAACACGACAGTTTGATGAAAAAACAGGATTAGATTTATATTATTTTGGAGTTTAAAAATGAGAATTAAAAAAGGGTTTACATTAGCTGAAATTCTTATCGTTTTGTCGGTAATAGGCATTATTGCCACAATGACAATACCTAATCTTGTAAAAGGTATTGACGAAACAACATACAAAGCAAGCTTTAAAAAAGGTTTCAGTATTGTATCAAATATTGCGGGGATTTTAAAAGCGGACGATAATCTCCCGACTGCATCAGACAAAGCAGCAATGGCAACTTTCTTTCATGCCATGATGGAAAATCTTGCCGTTCAGGAAATTGTACCGATTAAAAACCACGGTATTAACGCATCTACCCCTTACACCGCATCATCAAACTACGCTTATGTCACATACGGCGGCATCGCATCAGGTGATGAATCGGTAAAAACAACTGCAAATGCGGGAAATATTGAAGCTGCAGTCGGCACATTTTCCCCGTGGATTGTAACCGATGACAGTTTAGCATATACCCTGACCGCTCTAAATAGTTCAAAATGCGGCACAAAGGCAGCCATTAATACCGCATCAAGCAACGCAAATGCAAAAACTCAAACATGTCTGCTTGTTATAGTAGACACGAACGGACTTGCCAAATTACCCAATACAATTGAAGCGCAATCCGCCAACGGTTTTAGCGGAGCTAATGTAGGCACAAGCTTTTTAAATGGTGACAGATACTATATTTATGTCGGACGTGACGGTGTAGCAAAAGGAAACAAAGCATATACGCTTTCAGGAAGACTTCTTGCCGATATAAAATAGTTAATTTGTATTAATTTTATAAAAAATAGGAAGTTAAACAGCTTCCTATTTTTTAGTTTGAGCATGCCCAAAAACCATTTTATTTAGACTGTTTTCAAGACTAATCGCCAAAATGCGCTTATATAAAGCATCTTTATCAAAACAAATAGTGTTTGCAATAATTCTAAATATCTATATAATAAGTATAGGTGTTATTAGTTAGTTTACCAAAAAGAAGGAGTAAAAAATGAACAGAGAAGAATTACTAACAGAAGTAGCAAAAAAAGCTAAATGCACAAAAAAAGATGCAGGTGAAATTTTAACAGCTACTTTAGAAGCTATTGAAAAAACCGTTAAAAAAGGTGAAAAAGTTACTTTAGTAGGCTTCGGTACTTTTGAACGCAGACAAAGAGCTGCTCGTACAGGCAGAAATCCTCAA
>CADBOZ010000080.1 GCA_902796515.1 uncultured bacterium
GCATGTAAACTCCTCTATAAACTCCGTAATACTAATTCTATCCATCACGGCTTAATTTGTTCACAAATTAGCCGTTTTTTTTATGCAAAAAAGCGGAAGATTAAATCAAATCTTCCGCTTTTATTTTATAAGTATTTATTTTATACCAGAGCTGCCGCAGCTTTTTCAACACATTTAATCAGTGTTTCGGCAACCGTTTGTTGTTCTTCTCTTGTTATTTCCGCAAACATCGGAAGTGAAAGCACTAATTTTGTATTCATTTCGGTATTAGGAAGCATTCCTTCTTTGAAATTATATTTTTCGTGTACTTTTTGAAGATGTAAAGGAATAGGATAATATATCATAGCGCCAATTCCTTCATCGGCAAGCATCTTGTGAACTTCATCCCTGTTCGGAACTTTAACCGTGTATTGATGATATACACAATATGTGTTGTCAAGTTCCTTAGGTGTTTCGATTAAATCACATTTCGAGAACAATTCATTGTAATATGAAGCGTGTTCTCTTCTCATTTTGTTCCATTCATCAATGTAGGGGAGTTTTACTCTTAAAATTGCGGCTTGAATTTCATCAAGTCTTGAATTAACACCGATTTCATCGTGATGATAGCGAACGGCACCACCGTGGTTACGAAGAGCCAGAACTCTGTTTTTGATATATTCGGAATTGGTTGTTAAAAGTCCGCCGTCACCCATTGTACCGAGATTTTTTGTCGGATAGAAGCTGAAGCATCCGATATCGCCGATTGTACCGACTTTTTTACCTTTATATTCAGCACCTATAGCTTGACATGCATCTTCTATAACAAATAAATTATGACGTTTTGCTATATCGCAAATTACATCCATATCGCAGGGTTGTCCGTACAAATGAACTGGGATAATTGCTTTTGTTTTTGGGGTAATTGCTTCTTCAATCTTAGATGCATCGATATTAAATGTATCGGGGTCAATATCAACAAAAACAGGTTTTGCACCGACTATACCGATAGATTCACTGGTTGCAACAAAGGTAAATGCGGTTGAAATTACTTCATCTCCTTCACCTATATCCAAAGCTCTGAGAGCAAGGTGAAGCGCATCCGTTCCGCTGTTTAACGCAACTGCATGTTTAACATCAAGATATTCACACATTTCACGTTCAAATTCTTTGTTGTTAACACCAAGGATATAAGAACCGCTTCTCATAACATCCAATACTGCAGGTTCTACTTTTGATGCTATTGTTTCATATTGTCTTTTTGAATTAATAATAGGTATCTTCATTATTTTCTCCTCATTTCGGCTTTAAACATTATAATAGTAGCACATTTTAAGATAAATTTTTATAAAGATTAAATAAAGATTTGCTTTGAAATGAAAAAGAAGTCTTATTTGACTTCTTTTTCTTTTAAAATTTCACTGTATTTGTCAAGCTTTGACGTTATTTTATTTGCTTCCGAGTGAATTCTTTCTTTTTCGTATCTCGGAATTGACTTTTCTATTGCATATTCTCTTTGTGCAATATCAAAATCCGCTTTAGCTTTGACAGCTTCCGACAACAATTCCGGCATATTTAATGCCCAATTATTTCTGCTTGAACTGTTTTCAAGATTATTATAGTACTTATCTTCCCAATCCGGAGCCATTCTTAAAGTCCAGTTGTCTTCACCTACAGTTCCGGGCGTATTGAATTTTTTATTTATTCCGAAGAAATCCATAAATGAAATTTGTATATTCTTTGTGGAACGAAGAAGTTCAATAAATTTTGCCTTAAAAAGCTCCTTAGGATTGTTTTCTATTTTTCTCTTGTAGCTCGGACGGGCTGCATCATTGTCGTAACCCGGTTTAACATACCATGCAAGATAATCTTTATTCCATGCGTAATCTCTGTCTTTCATTGCTCTGCCTGATTCGATGCCCATTCTTAAAGGTTCGTTATCATGACAGCCCACGTAAGACCAGTTATTTTTTCTTGCGTTTTCGCCTCTGCTCCATAAAAGAACATCAATCCCCGGTAATCCGAGTTCATGTCGACATATTTTATCGTATAAACCTGTTGCATCATTTCCCAAATCTTCCCAGACAGCATTTTTCGGATTGATGCCCGATTCTTTCAACGCAGGAATTACTATATCCGGAACAATTCTTTGATATTCATGTTTTCTGTCAAGACCAAGCTGGGACAAATTTCCTGATTTTAATCTTTTCAAATCAGGAACTTCAACTCTTTTGCCGTTGTCATATCCTAAAATTTTATGAACACTGCTTTCTCTGTATATGAAAGGATCAACAAGACCAAAAGCGTGGTCAATCCTGATATTTGATGCATCCTGAACGGCTTTTTTGATTTTTAATTTTACAAATTCTCCCGCAGGCCCGAGTGAACCATCCTTATTAAACAATTTATTCGGATTAACAACAGGTATACTCCATAATTGCGGAGAATTTAAAACTCCGCCGTCACGGGCGCCGATTTTCCAATCATCAAGAAAAGCATCTTTAAATATAAGCTCATCAAACGAAGAAACACCGACAAGTAAATCACTTATATATGTAAAATCTTTTCTTGCTTCATTATCTTCTTTTGATTGTTTATCAATTATGAATTGTGTAAATTTATATAATTCGATGTCTTTTGCATTGTGTTTTTCCAATTGATTGTAATATGCAACAGCGTCCTTGTCACCATTTTTAACATCTTGAATTAAATTTCTGTCTTCTTCTCTCCATTTAGGATAATAATCGGTGCCATATTTATTTGCAATTGAGTCAAGAACCGCATAATAATTTAACCAGTATGCGTTTTCTTGTTTGAAAGCGTTAAACTCTTTTTCAAGCTTAAGAGCATCAGGGTCTTTCTTTTCAAGTTTAGCAGTATAATTACCGAAAGCAGCCGTCGTCAACTCTTTAACGTTTGCTTCCGCTTCTTTATAGTCTGCTCTTGAATAATTTTCTTTTTCGGGTTTAACTTTGCTCATTGCAACATACGTATAACCCTCCGGAAGAATAGCCGCATATTCTTTGTCACTTAACAAAGTAAAATCAATAAACAAAGGATTTTTTGCAAAAACGGAAGATGAATAAGGCGATGTGTCGCCTCTGTTCAGTTTACCGGTAGGCCCTAACTGAACTCCGTTAAAACCGTGGAGTTTTAAGAAATCGATAAATTTCTTATTGTTATACGGGCTTCCTATGCCTAAATCCGCATCCATATTATCTCTTGCGGGAAAACTTGCACCATGAATAATCATAGCTCTGTTTTGTATGCCGAGATAATCCATAGCCTTGTTTATTGTGGCTGTATAATCTTTTTTTTCGTTTTCTTTTAATTTTCTTGCGAACGCAAAATTTCGACCGGTGATAGCGTTCGACATCCCAACAACATTATTTATTCTCATAACATTATTATTAACAAAAACAAAACACTATGTAAAGTGATAAATTTAATTATACGTTTTTTGGGCTTAATATCGGCACTATAACATGATTTTGGGCAATTTGTTTTTCTTGTAATTATTGTTAAAAATTTTAATTTAAAAACTTAAAAATATTTTTATCCTGATAGTAAAATAATGTTTTCAATGAATTATGGTGTGATATAATTTTTTTATGAATGAAAACTATATTTCTATCGGTAAAATTACGAATTTTTTCGGAATAAAAGGTGAAGCCAAGGTCGGATACAGCAATGAAGACCATATTAAATCCGCAAAAAAAGTCTACATGCTTGATTCAAAAACTAAAGATGAGCTTGAAATCCAAAGCGTAAGATTTAGCAAAAATTTTGCCATTGTTAAATTTAAAAATATAGATGATATTAATGATTTAATTCAATATAAAGGTCAAAGGATTTTTATTTCAAAAGAAGATGCTTTGAATAAACTTAATAAAGATGAATTTTTAATTCAGGATTTAATCGGCTGTACCGTCTGGGAAAAAGGTGAAAAAATAGGTGAAGTTGTTAATATTTCAAACAATTCATCTCAAGACCTTTTGAATATCAAAAACACAATCGGTCAGATTAAACTTGTACCTTTTGTTAATGAATTTTTTCCCGTTGTTGATATAAAAAACAAAAGAATTGAAATAACACCAATTGAAGGACTTTTATCTTGATTTATGACGTTATAACATTGTTTCCCGAATTAATTCAGGATTATTGTTCGTATTCAATAACCAAAAGAGGGATTGAAGAAGGTATAATTTCCGTAAATACGCATAATCCGAGAGATTATACGCTTGATAAACATAAAAAAGTTGACGATACGCCATACGGCGGCGGTGATGGTATGGTTTTGATGTGCCAGCCCGTTTTTGATTGTTATGAAGCAATTGAAAAAAAAGAAAATTATGAATTTATAATGCTAAGCCCGCAGGGAGAAACTTTTAATCAAAAAATATCCGAAGAATTATCCGAAAAGGAACAAATAATTCTTTTATGCGGACATTATGAAGGTTTTGACGAGAGAATAAGACTCGGCTTGAACCCCAGAGAAATATCAATCGGGGATTACGTCTTAACGGGCGGGGAAATCGCTTCTCTTGTACTAATAGACAGTATTTCAAGAAATATACCCGAATATTTGGGGAAAATCGGCTCATGTCATAATGACAGTTTTTCTGTCGGAATGGACGGTCTGCTTGAATATCCGCACTATACAAAACCGAGAGAATACAGAGGAATGAAAGTTCCCGAAGTATTATTGAACGGCAATCATAAAGAAATAGAAAAATTCAGAAAAGCGGAAAGTCTTAAAAGGACTCAAAAAAGACGTCCCGATTTATTGATTTAGTATGAAGTTCAACATTATTACAATATGCTGCAACAGTATAGTCTTGTAATGACTTTGATTTGAGCAACCCGCATTTTGTCATTACGAGCGCAAGCGAAGTAATCCATTTTTAAAAAGCATAGTAACGTTAAACCTTAATAGCCTTACAAATTAAGTTTCTCTTGTCCTGTGCTTCAACCACTCACTTTTTAGCATATCGGATACAATTTTACCGTCTTTAAATTTAATTATTCTTTTTGTATATTCCGCAATATCAGGTTCATGGGTAACAAGTACAACGGTTTTTCCGTATTTTTCATTCAGATTTACAAAAAATTCCATAACATCAATACTTGTTTTGGTATCAAGGTTACCCGTCGGCTCGTCGGCAAGAATTAACGGAGCATCGTTTACTATTGCTCTTGCTATTGCAACCCTTTGCTGTTGACCGCCCGACATTTGAGAAGGCATATTATTTTCTTTATTTTCCAAACCTACGATTTTAAGCGCTTCTCTTGCTCTTTTGTATCTTTCTTCTTCGCTCAATCCCTTGTATATCATAGGTAAACATACATTATCTATTGCGGATGTTCTTGAAATCAGATTAAATCCTTGAAACACAAAACCGATTTTATTATTTCTGATATCCGATAATTCATTTGAATTAAGCGAAAAAACATCCACTCCTTCAAGATAGTATTCTCCGCTCGTCGGCTTATCAAGTGTACCCAGCATATTCATACAGGTTGATTTTCCGGAGCCTGATGTTCCCATAATGGCAACAAATTCGCCTTTTTCAATTGAAAAAGAAACATCATTCAGGGCATAGAATTCTTCTTCGCCCATTTTATAAATTTTAACCGCATTTTTTACTTCAATTAATTTACTCATAACCAACCTACATAAGTGATTTTATCGCATTTTCAATGTTTTCGGATTTATAAATATAATTTCCCGCAACAAGAGAATTTGCACCTAAATCCTTGCATAATTTTCCCGTAACATCATTTATTCCGCCGTCAACTTGAATAATTAAATCTTCATTATTTGAAATTTTTTTTATTTCTTCTATTTTATATGCGCAATTTTCAATAAACTTTTGTCCGCCAAACCCCGGCTCAACAGTCATTACAAGAATTAAATCGCATAAATCAATATAGTCTTTTATCTCGGATACATTTGTGTTCGGTTTAATTGAAAGCCCCGCTTTAACTCCATTGTTTTTGATTTGTTTTATTACTTCGGGAGTTTTTTCTTTTGTTGCTTCAAAATGCACAGTTAATAAATCAGAACCCGCATCCGAAAAAGCATCAATATACTTTTCGGGATTTTCAATCATTAAATGAGTATCTAAAAATAATTTTGTTGTTTTTCTTATTGATTTAACAACCGGAACACCGATTGTAATATTCGGAACGAAATGTCCGTCCATAACATCTATATGAAGCCAATCTGCCAGATTTTCAACTTTTTTTATTTCATTTTTTAAATCACAAAAATCAGCAGAAAGTATTGAAGGTGAAATTATGGTCATAGTTTTACTCCGAGATACTCAAGTCCTGCACGGGCAGCATTTTGCTGCGCTTCTTTAATTGATTTAGCCGAGCCGTGCCCTATTATTTCATTATTGTATTTTACTTCAACATAAAATACCTTATCATGCTCTTTGCCTTCTTCTTTAACGGTGATATATTCGGGTAATTTATGATTTACTGATTGCGTAAATTCCTGTAAAACCGCTTTCGGATTTAAAAATTTAATATTTTTATTTACTTCAAAAATATCATCTTTAAAGTTATCCATCAAAAAATTATAGGCTTTATCAAGTCCTTTGCTTTTGTATTCAAGAAATATTGCACCGAGCATAGCTTCAAAAGCGCAGGCAAGGATTGATTCTTTTGTTGCTCCTTTGTGTTTTTTCTCGTTTTTGCCCAGAATAATAAGCTCTCCAAGCCCTATTCTTTTTGCCCAAAGAGCGATACATTTATCTGAAACCACTTCGGCTCTGAGTTTTGTTAAAGTTCCCTCCTGATAATTTTCAAAATCATTATAGAGAAATTTGCTTATACAAAGCTTTAAAACCGCATCTCCGAGAAATTCCAATCTTTCATAAGACAAAGAAACATCCAGATTGTTTTCATTTGTGTATGAAGTATGGCATAATGCCTGATTTAAAAGGTTTATATTTTTAAATTTTAAATCATATTTTTTAAGAAATTCAACCAGAAGCTCGTTTCTGTCATTTTCACTAGAAGTAGACATTTATCGCCCCTTTAACGTACTTTAAAAATTCAAGAAGCACGTTTGTCCCCTGTGTAAAATGCATAAAGAAGTAATATGAAACGGGTACCGCAAAAATATAACCGTCAAATCTATCCAGCATTCCGCCATGTCCCGGTAAAATATCGCTTGAGTCTTTCACTCCGGCATCTCTTTTAATCAGCGATTCGGATAAATCACCGAGTTGAGCCGAGATTGTTATTATAATTCCCGCAAAAAACGCTTGAAAAATAGTCAGGTTTGTATAAAAAACACCGACAAGAGAAGCTAATATCGCACAAATACCGCCGCAAACAGCACCTTCAACCGTCTTTTTAGGACTTACAACTTCGGCAAGTTTATGACGACCGAATTTAACACCAAAATAATATGCACCGATATCGGTCAGAGCTACCGCAACAAATACAAATAATAAGAGGTTAAGCCCCTGAGAATATACAATTTCAAAAGCGCCGACCCTCGTTGTTCCTATTTGTCTTATTAAAAGGAGGTGACATGGAAGCCAACCGCAATAAAGAGCGCCAAGTATCGTTGTTGCAACATTAACTATATACGGCTGACGTCCTCTGAATAACACAACGAGAAACGAAGCCATAATTGATAATGTAAGCATTGACGGTACAAGGTCGAACCTGTGAAAGAAGGTTAAAAATGCAAATACCAGCGCCGAAAAGAGGATAATTGAAAGACTGGGATGAAAACCTTTGTGCCTCAATATTTTAACAAACTCTTTCGAGCAAAGTGTTATTATAACGACCAAAAGTATCAGAAGCGGAATTGCCCCCAGAACTATTGCACATATTGATATTAAAGATATTATAACGCCCGTTATAACCCTTAATGCCTTATTCTTTTTAACAGCGCTTTCTTCTTGCACTATATCTCCATTACTTCTTTTTCTTTTGCAGAAACTGTTTCATCTACGATTTTTGTATATTTATCCGTAATTTTTTGAACCTGATCAACACCGTCTTTAATAGCATCTTCAGGTAAATTATCGGATTTTTCAAGCTTTTTAACGGCATCCGTCATATCACGTCTTACGTTTCTTATCGCAACTTTAGCCGTTTCACCCATTGCTTTAACTTCTTTTGCCAGCTCTTTTCTTCTGTCCTGAGTTAAAGGCGGGAAGGTTAAGCGGATACAAACACCGTCAGAGTTCGGTGTAATGCCGATTTCAGCTTTTACTATCGCTTTTTCTATATCTTTTATTATTGATTTATCAAAAGGAGTAATAACAAGCGTTGTACCTTCGGCAACACTGACTTGAGCCAATTGACGAAGTCCTGTCGGAGCGCCGTAGTAGTCTACAACAACTTTATCCAAGATAAGCGGATTAGCTCTTCCTGTTCTGATTGTTGCCAAATCTTTTTTCAATTGCGCAACGCATTTTTCCATCTTATCATTTGTTTGTTTTTTAATTTCATCTACCGTCATTTTATTATCTCCTAAATATTATTCAAAAACTGTTGTACCTACATTTTCGCCGTTTAAAATTTTTATTATACTGTCTTTTAAAGTAAAATCAAATACGCAAATCGGTATTTTATTTTGTTTACAAAGAGCACAGGATGTTAAATCCATAACTTTTAAACCGTTCATTATTATATCATCATAACTAATCTTATCATATTTTACAGCATTTTTGTTAACCCTCGGGTCATCGGAATAAACACCGTCTACGCCGTTTTTTGCCATAAGCATAGCGTCGGCTCCGATTTCAGCCGCTCTGAGGGCTGCTGCCGTATCCGTTGTAAAGAAAGGATTTCCCGTTCCTGCTGCAAATATAACAACTCTTTTCTTTTCCAAGTGTCTTATTGCTCTAAATCTGATATAGGGTTCCGCTATTTTATCCATTGAAATTGCCGATTGAACTCTGCAATCAACTCCTATTTTTCTTAATTCCGATTGGATAGCTATAGCATTCATAACGGTTGCAAGCATACCTACATAATCTCCTGAAGCTTGATCCATCCCTAATTTTGATGAATTTTTCATTCCTCTGAAGATGTTGCCTCCGCCGACAACAACTGCTATTTGTACGCCCATATCATATGCTTTTTGAATTTCCTTACATATATTATGTACCGGTTCCGGATCAATTCCGAATTGTTGAGAGCCCAACAATGCCTCTCCCGATATTTTTAGAAGAATTTTTTTATATTTTAAATTTTCCATTTAACACCTTTTAAAAATAAATAATCTAAATCAATTATACACAAGAATTTATCAATATGTAATAATATGTTTATGTCTTCTTCAAATTTATTAAAAAACATAATTTCAAAAGATAAAAATATTTTTGAAAACACAATTAAAAATTTGCTAAAAACCGGAAATACGGCAGATTTTAAGGAACTGTGCGAAAAAAGTGATTTTATTTTTCCTTTCATAAAAGAAAAAATAATTGATTATTTTGTTAAGATAGTTAACAAAGAAGACTTGAACACTATTTTTGAATTTTCAAAAATATATTCATATGATTTTGAAGATATCATTGTCAGAAGCTGGCTGAAATTTGCGAACGAAGATTTGACGGATGAAATTCTTGAACTTTTTTCAGACGGGACTAATGAACAAAAATCATATTGTGCAAAGTATTTTACATCAATTAAAGACAGCCTTGCATTAGAAAATCTTGAAAAATATGTATATTCTGATTTTGAACCGTTGAGGATAAACTCTGCTCTTGCTTTGAAAGCTTTTGGGCAAAATAGCATTTTAAACGATATTAAAAACAGGATTTTATCCGTTGATAATGAATATGACAAGATTGCATTATATCAGGTCTTATCAGCTTGGGGCGAAAATGAAAATATAAAGTTTATTCTTGAAAACTCAATATCAAGTCTTTATGCCGCAAATATAATCTCAAATATCCTTGATTATAATGAGTTTGATACACTTGTTAAATATCTTGATAAAGAAACTATATTCAATATTTTTAATGTATTAGTTGAAAATTATCCCGAAAACATTGAATTAAATACTCTTATTTATTATCAGGTATTTGATTTTATTGAATATTTAAAAAATAACTTAACTCAATATTCAACCAATCTTTTATTGCTCGCCAAAAAACAGTTTTTGGAATATGAAACAAATGAAATTTATAATTTTGACCTTGATAAAGATACTAAAACCGAATTAAAAAGAATTAACGGCAGTTTGAGTTCAGTCAATTCCGATTTTTCAAATTTTGAATATGAACTTAAATCAAACAATCCGTATAATTTTGAAACCGCAATAAGAGTGATACAGGAATATAAAATAAATGAATTTAATAATATTCTTGCAAACCTGGTAAATAACAACGATACAAATCTAAAATACAGAGCACTTACGGCACTTACATTAAAAACTTTAGGACACGTCAATCTGATAGATAAAAATGAAGCGGCAAAAATTGAAGATAATAACGTAAAAGCCTTAATTCTTGATTTAATTTAGATTTTCTTCTTCATGTTTTTCGGTATTCGCTTTTTGTTCTTGCTCTGCGGGTTTTTCCTGTTCGTCATTTTCAGGCTTCTGTTGTTTTACTTTATCTTTTTGAATGTTTTTTATTTCCGGAGTAATTTCTTTTACACCTTCAAGTCTTAAATAACAGGAGTCTTCCCACCTTAAATCTATGTATTTAAGTTTATCTTTATTCTTTTGAGCTTCGGGCAGAATTGACGCTATTTTTTTAGCTCTTGCAAGTCCCGTTTCATCAACTTTTCCGAAACGGATTAAATAATCATCGAGCATAATATAAACATCATCCTGATTTCTTGCATCCATATATTTAACCTGCATAGATGAATATGCTTCAAGAGCATTAAGAAGATTTATCATGTTTTCTACGCGTTTTTTATCCCAAACTTCGTCTATACCATCTCTTACACCGTATGTTAAAAGTTTTTTTGCTTTTATGGAAGGACTGAACGGCAAATACTCATGGTCTATTAAAACTCCATCCGTTGATAATACCGAATTTGGTTCGGATTCAAGGTTGGGAGCAAGTAAAAATGCCGGTGTTCTTTCATCAACCGTTATAACAAGACGGGCAGGGAACCAGTATCTTCTTATAAATACCTGCTTTACAGGTTGAAGCTGAGAAATATTTTTTTCAAGCTCTGCGGTATCAAGTCTGAAGATTTGAACATAAGGGAGTTGTGTCTGCCTTATCATATTTATTATTTTATGATTAGGGGTAATTAAATTTCCCTGAATTTTTAAAACACTCGCATCGGCTTTATTTAATTTATCGGGGTCAATATACCATTGCGGAAGCTTTACAACTTTAATTCCGCAAAATATAAGAGCACAAACAAGTATTAAAGATAACAAAACTCTTATCCTGCATAATAAAGCACGATTTGCCGCAATTCTTCTTTTAACTTTATTTACTTTAAGTCTTCTTTTTTGATAAAGTAAACCCATTTATTATTCAAGCTCCGCAGTTTTTAAAATCAATTCGGTTAATTCATTATAATTTATTCCCATTGCGCCCGATTGAGCGGGTAAATCCGAAGTATCGGTCATACCCGGATTTGTATTTATTTCAAGAACATAAGGAATATTATTGTATACAAGAAAATCAACTCTGGATAATCCCCTGCAAGAACATGCCCTGAATGCTTTAATTGCAATTTCCTGTATTTTCTTTGTTAAATTTTCATCAAAATCAGCTGGTAAAATAAACTCGGTTAACCCTTTTGTATATTTTGCTTCATAATCATACCATTCCGTTTTTGTTCTAAAGCCCAGTATAGGAGTTGCAAAAATCTCTCTGCCGTTTTCCGTCATTCTTTCCAAAACTCCGACAGTTGCCGAGTCCCCTTGAAGATATTCTTCTATTAAAAGTTCTTTATCACATTTAAAAGCTGTTTCAAGTGCACTATCGAGTTCATCTAATGTATTTACTTTTGTCATACCGATAGAAGAGCCTTCGCAGGAAGGTTTAATTATAATCGGGAAATTTAATTCTTTTATTTTCGCTTTAATATCATCTTCACATGTCACATTTATTGATTTAATAAGAGGTATGTCGTCAAAAGATGATAAAATTCTTTTTGTTGTAATTTTATCCATACAAATTGCACTCGATTTTACTTTGCAACCCGTATAAGGAATGTTTAAAAATTCCAGAACCCCTTGAACGCAACCATCTTCACCATATCTTCCATGAAGAACATTGAATGCGTATTCAATCTTTGTATCTTTTAAAACCGAAGCTATATCACGGTTAACATCTATTAACGTAACGTCTTTATATCCGAGTTCAATCAGAGCCTTGAAAACATTTCTTCCGGAACGAAGGGAAACTTCTCTTTCATTAGATAAACCCCCTGCTAAAACTCCGATTTTAGAATTTTTATTTATTTTTTTAATATTTTCCATTTTTTTTGTTCATCCCCCGTCATTTTACCAATATAAATTATTTCCGGTCTTAATTCAATATTAAATTTTTCTTTAACTTTTGAATACATTTCAAACACTACATCGGTATAGTCTTTTGAAGTCGCATTCCCTTTGTTTACAACGAAATTGCAATGATTTTCCCAAACTTCGGCATCACCTATTCTAAATCCCCTTAGCCCGCATTTATCAATCAGAGCACCCGCGGATAATTCGGAATTTTCGGGATTTTTAAATACCGAGCCGGCATTTGGTATTGCAAGGTTTGGTTGTCTTGCTTTTCTGAATATCAGATTTTCATCCATTTTGGATTTAATCAGTTCGCTTACTCCTTTTGCAAGAGTGAATTTTGCGCTTAAAAGAACATATGGCTTTTCTTTTAAAATTGAATGTCTGTATGAAAATTGCATATCTTCTTTTTTCAAAGTCAAAATCTTATTTTGCTCGGTATCATAAACTTTTGCGCTTACGAAATTATCGCAAATACTTTGACCGTGCGCACCTGCATTCATATAACAGGCTCCGCCGAGGCTTGCGGGAATTCCTATTAAAAATTCAAATCCTGCCAATTTTTTTTCATAAGCATATTTTGCTAATGCCTGAACTTTGCATCCCGCACCTGCTTCAATTGTGTGCGCTATATGATTTATTGACTTTATTCTGCCTGTATATATTACGGGGACGCTAATTCCCGAACTTGAGAAAAGAATATTCGAACCGTTTCCTAAAATAACTGGGTTATCGTTTTTAAATTTCTTCAAAAGAGAAATAAGTTCACCTTCATTATCAGGCATATAAAAATATTTTGCCGTTGATTTTATTCTTAAGGTATTAAAATTTGTTAATTGGAAATCACTGTAAAATTTAATATCATTTTGCGAGCAAATCATTTATCATACCGCCTATTTTTGTAACATCCCCCGCGCCGAGTGTTAATACAACATCATTTTGCATTAATTCCGGCGCAATTTTCTCCGATACTTCCGTCATATTGCCTTTAATATATTCTATTTCAGGCTTATTGTTCTTCTTTTTAAATTCGTCCGTAAAATTTTTGGAATTATATTTTTCATCAAATTTATCGCCCGCATTAAAAACATCAAGCACATACAATTTATCTATATCGTTAAAGCTTTCCAAAAAATCATTCCAGAGTGCTTTTAGTCTTGTATATCTGTGCGGTTGAAATATTGCAACTTTCCTTCTTTTAATATTTTTTATAGCACTTAAAGTTGATTTTATTTCGGACGGATGATGTGCATAATCATCAATTATTTTAATCCCTTTTGTGTCCGCAACAAGCTGAAATCTTCTTCCCATGCCGGAAAAAGTTGCAAAATGTTGTTTTATATCATCAATTTTAAAGCCCAAACTATCAAGTATGCTTATAACCCCGAGAGCATTATATACATTGTGAATTCCGGGAATTATAAGTTTGATTTCGGATAAAAATTTCTCATTTTTATATACATCAAATTTCGTTTCAAAGTCTTTAGAAACAATATTTTTTGCCATATATGAGGCAGGATTTTCAATAGAATATGTAACCGTATTTTTATTATTAATAAGTTTTAAAAATTCCTGATTTCCTTTATTATCAACATTAATAAAAATTTTTGATTCATCGGACATATTTGAAACGGTTTTTTTAAATGTTTCAAAAATATCTTTTAAACCGTTTTTATAATGGTCAAGATGGTCTTCTTCAAGATTATTGATTAATAAATAATAGGGTTTATACTTTTGAATTGTTCCGTCTGATTCGTCAAGCTCCGCTATAAAATATTTTGAATTTTTATAAACATTGGCATTTATTTTGTATTCAGGTAAAAATCCGCCGATAGCATAGGTCGGATTTGCATTTATTTTTTCTAAAACATAAGATAACATTCCGCTTGTTGTCGTTTTTCCGTGTGTTCCCGCCAGTCCTATAAATTTTTCATACTGCTCCGATATAAATTTTAAACAGTCTGAGCGATGCATTATTTCAAGATTTAATTCTTTTGCCCGAACAAGCTCGGGGTTATCCTCTTTTATGGCAGATGATATAACAATTGTTTGATTTTCTTTTATATTTTTTGCTTCCTGCCCTATGTTAATTTTTGCGCCCATTTTTTCAAGCATATGAGTATACTTGCTTTCCTGAATATCGGAGCCCGATACGTTATATCCGAGCCCGATTAAAATTTTAGCAAGAGCGCTTTGACCGACTCCGCCGATAGCGATAAAATATATATCTTTCATTTATACTGCTTCCTCTGTAATTGCAACTCCGTGTTGGGTTTTTCCCCAGTCCATTGTTTTTTTTGTAAAAATTATTTTAAATATGATAAATATTGCAATCGGAAACCAGATAGTAATAAAATAAATCGAAGTAAGCACCGCTTCAGCCAGTGCCTTAAAGAAACTTAAACCCGCATATTTTCTAAGACTGTATACAAATCCGCAGGCAAAGAATATTCCGGTTATAATAACAAGAATTATTGAAGATAAAATATCGTTTTGGTAGCCTTTTACAAAATGGAATGCCTGAATAAAAATTTCGGCTATAAGCCAGAAAGGAAGCAAAAATTCCGTAACGTAAGCAATAAGGTCAATACTCACTCTTAAAGACATGTCTTTTGAAGTAAATACTTCGGTCATATATTCCAGATACCTTCTGATTGACCCTTCAACCCATCTTCTTCTCTGGCGAATTAATGCGCCGAATGATATAACGCCTTCTTCATAAACATTTACATCAGGACAAAATCTTATATCCCAACCTTTTATATGCAAACGGGTGGACATATCAAGGTCGTCTGTAATAGTGTTTTCATTCCAACCGTTAATACTTTTTAAAGCTTCTCTTTTAATGAGCTCGCCGTTTCCTCTTAATTCAACAGCGCCTCTTACCGCATCTCTTCCGACTTGAAAATGCGTATCCAGTATATATTCATTATACTGACACTTTGTTAAGAAATTCTGCTTTGCATTGATTATAACTTTTCTTGCCTGAACGGCTCCGACGTCTGCCGGTGCGAGCGAAATAATCATCTTATCAAGAAAATCCGGTTCAATTCTGGCATCCGCATCAAAAACAAGTATTGCATCTCCTTTTGCAATATTCATTGCATCATTTAAAACCGCGGATTTTCCCGCTGTTGCATCTTTTTCTCTTATTAAGTATTTTATTTTGTTATTTTGTTTTGCAATTTCCTGAATAATTTCGCCCGTATTATCGGTACTTCTGTCATCAATTAAAATTACTTCAAAATCTTTATAGGATAAATTAAGAATATTCGAAACAGTTTTTTCAATAACTTCATGCTCATTATGACAGGGTATCATTATACTTACAAAAGGATGATAGTCATAATTAAGCATCGGCGGTGCTTTTTTAAGTTTTCTTTTTCTGAATTTAGTAGCAAGATACATATAGAAAGAATACAAAGTCATAAAAGCAAGCAGCAAAATTATTGCCCACATTGTATTAAAGTAATTCTGGAATACAACTAAAAATGCAATAAGAAATGAAATTATAATTAATAAAGCTACTCTTTCTTTCATTTTCAGTTCTGTTCTTTCTAAC